>JALUFY010000213.1 GCA_027051995.1 Hyphomicrobiales bacterium | reverse complement strand
GTCTGGCACAGTTCGCGCACCTCCTCCAGCCGGTGGGAAATGTAGAGGATCGCCCGGCCCTCGCCGGCCAGCTTGCGCAGGGTGACGAAAAGCTGGCTGGCCTCCTGAGGCGTGAGCACCGATGTGGGCTCGTCGAGAATGATGATGCGCGGATCGGCCAGCAGGCAGCGCACGATCTCCACCCGCTGGCGCTCGCCCACCGAGAGATCGGCCACCAGGGCGGAAGGATCGAGCGGCAGGCCGTATTGGCGCGACACATCGCTTATGCGGCGGGCCAGATCCGCCATGCTCTCGCCGCCGGGAACCGCCAGGCGGATGTTTTCGGTGACGGTGAAGGGCTCGAAAAGCGAAAAATGCTGGAACACCATGCCGATGCCCAAGGCGCGGGCGCGCGCCGGGCTGGCGATGGTGACGGGCCGGCCGTCAAGCTCGATTTCGCCCGCGTCCGGCTGAAGCGCGCCATAGATGATCTTCACCAGGGTGGACTTGCCGGCGCCGTTTTCGCCCAGCAGCGCGTGGATTTCGCCGGCCCGCAGGCTCAGCGAGACATCGTCGTTGGCCGTCACCGCGCCGAAACGGCGGGTGATGCCGCGCACGCGCAAAAGCGGCGGGGTGGAGGTGTCCGGCCCGGTTTTCATGGCCAGACCATAAGCACGGCGGCACTGTTTTTGAAAGCGCCAAAAAGCGGCTTTTCACAGCTAATGCGCATGGCGGAAGCGGCGGGCGGGGGGATTTGACAGAATCGGACGGCGGGCGCACAAGGGAACGCGGGCCCGGGACTCATGAACGGCGTGGATGCCAGCGGCATTTATGGGGCTTGAGCCCAAAATTACACGGATCATTTCACAGGCGAATCAATCATGGCCTCAGCCCCCGGGGACAATGTCCCGCAGGCCATCCGTCTGGCGGATTACGCCGCCCCGGACTGGCTCATCAAGACCGCTCATCTGACCTTCGATCTGAAGCCAAGGGGCACGATCGTCGTGGCGCGGCTTCAGGTCGCGCGCAACACGGATGCTCAGGGCGCGCCGAGGCCGCCGCTGATGCTGGACGGCGAGGAGCTGGAGCTTGAGGACATCCGCGTGAACGGCGCGCCGCTCGCGCCATCGGACTACGTGCTGAACGGGCGCGGGCTGGTGATCCCCGCTCCGCCCGGCGAGACCTTCACGCTGGAAACAAGGGTGCGCGTCAATCCGGCGGACAACACGGCCCTTTCAGGGCTGTATCGCACCGGCGGCAACTACTGCACGCAATGCGAGGCGGAAGGGTTCCGCCGTATCACCTTCTGGCCCGACAGGCCCGACGTGCTGGCGCGCTTTACCGTGCGCATCGAGGCGGACAGGATTGAGGCGCCCGTTCTTTTGTCCAACGGCAACCTGACGGACAGCGGAGATCTGGAAGGCGGGCGGCATTTCGCCGTGTGGGAAGATCCCTTCCCCAAGCCCTCCTATCTCTTCGCGCTGGCCGGCGGTGATCTGGGGGTTGTGGAAGATACCTTCACCACCCGTTCGGGGCGCGAGGTGGCGCTGCGCATCTTCGTTCGGAAGGGCAAGGAGAGCCGCGCGCTGTGGGCCATGGAGAGCCTCAAGGCGGCGATGGCGTGGGACGAGGAGCGCTTCGGGCTGGAATACGATCTGGACATCTACAACATCGTCGCGGTGCCCGATTTCAACATGGGGGCGATGGAGAACAAGAGCCTCAACGTCTTCAACGACAAATACATTCTGGCGGACGCGGAAACGGCCACGGACGCCGATCACGAAAACGCCGAGGCGGTCATCGGGCACGAATATTTCCACAACTGGACGGGCAACCGCGTGACCTGCCGCAACTGGTTCCAGCTGTGCCTGAAAGAGGGGCTGACGGTGTTCCGCGATCAGGAGTTCACATCCGATCTGCGCTCGCGGGCGGTCAAGCGCATCGCCGATGTGCGCAACCTGCGGGCCAGGCAGTTCCCGGAGGACGCCGGGCCGCTGGCCCATCCGGTGCGCCCGGACACCTACGCCGCCATCGACAATTTCTACACCGCCACGGTTTACGAAAAGGGCGCGGAGGTGGTGCGCATGATCCACACGCTGATTGGCGAAGAGGATTTCATGCGCGGCATGGCGCTTTATCTGTCGCGCTTCGACGGGACGGCGGCGGCGGTGGAGGATTTCGTCTCCTGCATGGCCGAGGCCTCCGGGCGCGATCTGGATCAGTTCATGCTGTGGTACACGCAGGCGGGCACGCCGCATGTCATCGTCACGCAGGCGTTTGACGAAAAGGCCGGGACCTTCACCCTCGGATTGCGCCAGCGCATTCCACAGACGCCCGGCCAGAAGGACAAGAAGCCCCATCACATCCCGCTGAAAATCGCCCTTCTGGACGGCAAGGGCCGCGCCATGCCCCTGCGCACGCAGGACGGGCGGGCGGAAAACGGGCTGGTGGAGCTGCGCCATGAGCGCGACAGGATCGTCTTCACCGGCGTGAGAGAAAAGCCGGTGCTTTCGCTCAATCGCGGCTTTTCCGCTCCGGTGCGGCTGCAGGCGGGGCTGAGCGAGGACGAGCTGCTGTTTCTGCTGGCCCATGACGATGATCCGTTCAACCGCTGGGAGGCCGGGCAGACGCTGGCGCGCAAGCTGTTTCTGGACGCGGCGGCGGGCAAGACGGTCTCCACCGCGCCGCTGGCGGCGGCGCTGGAGGCGCTCATTGCGCGATACGCCGGCGAAGACCCCGCCTTTCTGGCGGAGCTTCTGCGGCTGCCCGGCGTCAACGCCCTGTCGGCCCATGTGGAGCGCGACGCCGACCCGCAGGCCATTCACGGGGCGCGCAATCAGGTGCTGGCGCGGCTGGGCCAGCGGCTGGAGGCGCCCCTGCGGAGGGCCTTCGATGATCTCGCCGTCACCGCGCCCTACGCGCCGGACGCGGAGCAGAGCGGACGCCGCGCCGCGCGGGCGGCCATTCTGGCGCTGCTGGTTCACGCGCGGATGAGGGAGGGCGCGAAACTGGCGCTTGAAACCTTCCAGGCGGCGGACAACATGACGGAAACGGCGCTGGCCATGTCGGCGCTGACGGTGACCTCCGGCGCGGAACGCGAAGAGGCGCTGGACGCCTTCATCGCCCGCTTCGGAGACGACCACCTGCTGGTGGACAAGTGGCTCGCCTGGCAGGCCATGTGGCCTTACGCCGGGTGCGTGGACAAGGTGCGCGAGCTGATGGACAGCCGCTGGTTTGATCTGGCCAATCCCAACAAGGCGCGCTCCCTCATCGGCGTTTTCGCCACGGCCAATCCGGCCGTCTTCAACCGCGCGGACGGCTCCGGCTACGGGCTCGTGGCCGATACCGTCATCAGGCTGGACGCGCTCAATCCGCAGGTGGCGGCTCGGCTGGCCACGGCCTTCCGCAGCTGGCGGGCGCTGGAGCCAAAACGGCGGCGAAAGGCGAAAAAGGCGCTGGAGCGCATCGCGGAAGCCGGGGAGTTGTCACGCGACACGCGCGACATAGTGACTCGCTCGCTGGCCCGGGAGGCTTGAGAAAACGCGCTGAAAGCGGCAAATGGCGGACTG
>JALUFY010000212.1:1823-3579 GCA_027051995.1 Hyphomicrobiales bacterium | reverse complement strand
GCCCGGCGGCCTTCGCCACGATGGCCGCCGGGCAGGCCTGGCCGCGCGGGCGGCGGGTGTGGCTGTGGATCGTGCTGGCCGGACTGACGGGCAATGTCCTGCCCTTCGCCCTGATCTCCTGGGGCGAGGCGCGCATCGATTCGGGGCTGGCGGCCATCATCATTTCGCTGATGCCGCTGGTGACGCTGGTTCTGGCCCATTACTTCACCGCCGACGAGCCGCTGCGCTGGAACAAGCTGGCGGGCGTATTGTGCGGTCTTCTGGGGCTGGCGGTGCTGGTTGGCCCCTCGGCGCTGACACACATCGGCGACGACATCATCCGCGAGCTGGCGGTGGCGCTGGCGGCGGTGCTCTATGCCGTCAACACCATCATCGTTAAGCACATCAGCGGCAGGCCGGCCATCGCCACGGCGGCGGCGATCATGAGCGCCTCGGCGCTGCTGCTGATTCCGGTGGCGCTTTACATCGACCGCCCCTGGGCGCTGCATATCCCTGATGGCGCCCTGTGGCTCAACGTGCTGCTGGGCATCGTGCACACGGCCCTGGCCACGCTCATCATGTTCGCCATCGTGCGCCGCGGGGGCGCGGGGTTCTTCTCGCAGATCAACTTCATGATCCCGCTGTTCGGCTATTTTCTCGGCGTGCTGTTCCTCGGTGAGCCGGTGCGGCTTCAGGCGCTGGCGGCGCTGGCGCTCATTCTGCTGGGCATCGCCATCGCCACGCGGATGGGGCCGGGGGCAAAACCGGGGCCGGAGCAAAATGACCATACGGCCCATTGACTGTTATTTCACAATATGGGAACGCCTGTGTGACCATATCGCTTGCACGCGCCTGGCATGTGTGGCCCAACTTCCCGGCGGCAGCATGGAACAAAACCGGGGAGCGCCCGAAGCGCGATGATTTTCTTTTTGCATGAGGATGACCTGGCATGACCGTTCCGTTCGTTCAGAAGGCCCTGCACATCGATCTCGAAACCGGCGATCACGACATCGAGCACATCAGCGCCTCGGATGGCGTGATCGGGCCGGTGGATTTCGGCTGGCGCGAGTTCAAGAAGGACAAGAACGTCTTCACGTTCGGCGAAGGCAAGCTGGCCAGCTCGACCATTCCCGGCTCGCGGCGGCTGGTGTTCTGCGCCTATTCGGATCAGTGGGAGGGCTTCTACATCTCATCCATGGGCGGGGCGGCGCACAAGTTTCAGCACGTGGGCGTCAGCTATGCCGCGTTGCGCGGCAGGGCGGAGCGGCCCTCGGTGCTGCTGCTGAACAACAGGGGCGAGGCGCCGGAGGCGCGCATCGTTCCGCTTGAGGATTACAGGAACATCTGGGCCGGATACGAGAACGAGGCGGGCGAGAAGCTCATCGGCATCTACGCCATGCAGCAGGCGCTGCTCGATCTGTTCGGCGGCGAATACGATCCCAACCGGGTGCGCATCGCCACGGTGGGGCCGTCGGCGGAGATGACGGTGGAGGGGGTGATCGGCTCCAACACCATCAAGAAGGGCGTCATGCAGGCGGTGGTGGACTGGGCCGGACGCGGCGGGCTGGGCTCGCGGCTTTTGCGCCACCACAACATTCTGGCCATCATGTTCGGCGGCGAATGGAAGGACGCCTTCGCGCCCAAGACGAAGGAGCTGAATCACTACTTCGAGGATCATTACGGGGACAAGATGACCAAGGTCGACATGGCCATGACCAAGAAGTATCATTACGATCCCAAGCTGGAGACGGGCGGCACCTTCGGCGCCAACTACACC
>JALUFY010000212.1:0-1813 GCA_027051995.1 Hyphomicrobiales bacterium | reverse complement strand
CGAAACGCTTCGATCATTGCGGCGAGCCGTGCTCGGTGGCCTGCAAGAAATTGTTCGGCAAATACAAGAAGGACTACGAGCCCTATCACGCGCTGGGGCCGCAGTGTGGCGTCTTCGACCAGCGGGCGGCGGAGCTGCTCAACGATCACGCCGACGCCATGGGCTTCGACGCCATCCAGATCGGCGGCACCCTGGCCTGGATCATGGAATGCGTGGCGGACGGGCTGATGGATCCGGACAAATACGGCTTTCCGCCGGCCAGCGAGCTGAAATTCGCCCATTTCACCGACGACGTGGACGAATTCGATCTGGTGGAAGACTCCATGCGCAACGCCAGATACGCCATGAAGGTGATCGACGCCATTCTGAGCGATTCGCGGGCGGAGATTTTCCGCGATGGCCTGCGGGCGGCGGCGGAGAACATCAACTCCAGCGCCTGCTTCAACCGGGCGGTCTATCTGGCGCATGGCGAGAAGGGCTGCATGGTGCCCAACCAGTATTGGGTGCCGGGCATGGGCTCGCCGATGCCGCTGATGGGCAAATATTACGTCTATTACGGCTCGGACTATCTGCCGCCGGATGATCTGGGGCGCAAGAACGTCGAGCGCATGGTGCATGAGCTGATCAACGACAACTGCGGCGAATGCCGCTTCCACAGGGGCTGGTCGGAGGCGCTTCTGCCGGTGATCATGAACGACCGCTTCGGACTGAACATCGACTTCAAGGCGCACCACTTCAACCTGGCGCGGGAGATCAACGAATACCAGAGCGACACTTCCCAGCCCTGGGCGACGCGGCGCATGGCGGAGATGCTGGAAGGCTATCTGACCTATATCGCCAAGCCGCCGACCTCCACGGAGGAGCAGGCCAAGTATCCGGTGGTGGATCCAGATGACCCCATCGGCTCGGCCAAGGCCTTCTGGCGGGCCATCAAGGAGGGCCAGGAGCGCGCCTTCCGCGCCGGCCCGGACGCCATCTCCCGCACCCTGACGCCCAGGCAGCAGAAAGAGCGCTTCGCCGGCGGGGAATAGCCGCGCCGGACAAACCCGGACACGAAAGGGCCGCCCGGCGTGATGACCGGGCGGCCCTTTTTCCTGCGCGATCCGTTTTTCACGCTCCTGCTTCGCGGTCTCGTTTCTGTTTGAGACGCGCCACGAGTATCTGCTTGTATGCTTCATCCAGCATGCCGATGATGGGGGATGTTCCCGCCACCGGACAGGGAAACCAGTCCGGGCTCCAGGGCAAATCCGCTGTTCTGTCGAGATCGAAGCGGGTTGCTCTGTGAAGCCCGAATTTTCTCAGGCTCCGGGCGTTCTGAATGATGAGATCGCGGTGAAGACGGAGATCCGTTTTCAAATTGGAAGTGCCAAAGAAAACCGAGACATATGTCATGCCGTCTCCCTTGTATCTGCGGACACGCCAGACAAGACAGGGCGAGCGGCGGAGCGGCGGCTCCCCGGGAGCTTCCTCAAATGGAAAACGGCACAGCACGATATTCAATACGCGCGGCGCCGTTTCAGATGGGTAGAATTCTATGTTATCCGCTGGTTCTTCGGGAGACTCGCCATGCCTACCATTCAAGCACATCTACAGTCTCCCACGCCGGATCGTCTTCGGCAGGAGCCTTTGCGGCCTTCTTGACCAGCTCCAGAAACTCGTCCGTCATGGGCGGATATTCTTCATAGGGGGCGAACCTGTTTCCGCTGGCGGACTTCACCTCCAGAGCGGAATATGTGCTGCATTTCGCAGGCATTTTCGTAATCCTCGCATCACCCGCAATAAGCCCTGCGGGCTCTCACGGAACGTCATTCCA
>JALUFY010000211.1 GCA_027051995.1 Hyphomicrobiales bacterium | reverse complement strand
CATTTCAACAAGACGCCGACGGACATCGGCTATGGCCTGCGCGCCAGTGACCCGCGCGAGAAAAAGGCCAAGAACCGCGCCAAGGGCAAGCTGACGAAGATCTCCTTCGAGGAATACAAGAAGTCGGTGGCCAAATACACCGTTGACTATGTCTCGGAGCTGTCGGGCGTGCCCAAGGAGCAGCTCATCAAGCTGGCCGAGCAATACGCCGATCCGAAGCGCAAGGTGGCCTCCTACTGGACGATGGGCTTCAACCAGCATACGCGCGGCGTGTGGGTGAACGGCCTCGTCTACAACATCCATCTGCTGATGGGCAAGATCGCCGAGCCGGGCAACTCGCCGTTCTCGCTGACCGGCCAGCCTTCGGCCTGCGGCACGGCGCGCGAGGTGGGCACCTTCACGCACCGCCTGCCGGCCGATCTGGTGGTCAAGAAGGACGCGCACTGCAAGTTCGCAGAGAAGATCTGGAAGCTGCCGGCGGGCACCATTCCGCGCGCCAACGGCAAGATGGACGGCAAGCCGCAGTCCGACATTTCCGGCAAGCCCATGGGCAAGACGCTCATTCACGCGGTGGCCATGCACCGGGCGCTGCATGACGGCGTGATGAACTGCTTCTGGGTGATGTGCAACAACAACCTGCAGGCCGGCGCCAACTTCAATGGCGAATCCTGGCCGGGCTGGCGCAATCCGGACAACTTCATCGTCGTTTCCGATCCCTATCCCACGGTTTCGGCCATGGGCGCGGATCTGGTGCTTCCGACGGCCATGTGGGCGGAGAAGGAAGGCGCCTATGGCAACTCCGAGCGGCGCACGCAGTTCTGGCGTCAGCAGGTCAAGGCGCCGGGCGATGCGAAATCCGATCTGTGGCAGATCATGGAGTTCTCCAAGTATGTCAAGACGGATGATGTCTGGCCGGCCGATCTGCTGGAGCAGAAACCCGAATACAAAGGCAAGACGCTCTACGAGGTGCTGTTCACCAACGGATTCGTCAATCAGTTCCCGTTCGATGGCAAGATCAAGGATGATCGTGGCAACGAATACGACAACGACGAATCGGCGCACTTCGGCTTCTATGTGCAGAAGGGGCTGTTCGAGGAATACCGCCGCTTCCAGTGGGAAGGCCCGAAGATGGGGCATCAGATGGCGCCGTTCGACGCCTATCACAAGGCGCGTGGCCTGCGCTGGCCGGTCATCGATGGCAAGGAGACGCTGTGGCGCTTCCGGGCCGGCTATGACGCGCTTGTCAAGAAGGCCAAGCCGGACGCCAAGGACGGCGAGGTCTATTTCTACGGCAAGAAGGACGGCAAGGCGAACATCATCTTCGCGCCGTATGAGCCCGCGGCCGAGCCGCCGGACAACGAGTACGATCTGTGGCTGTGCACCGGACGCGTGCTGGAGCACTGGCATTCCGGCTCGATGACCCGGCGCGTGCCGGAGCTCTATCGCGCCATGCCGGACGCCAAGGTCTACATGAACAAGAAGGACGCCAGGAAGCGCAGGCTGCGCAATGGCTCCAAGGTGAAGATCATCACCCGGCGCGGCGAGATCGTCAGCCGCGTGGAAACGCGCGGGCGCAACGTGCCGCAGGAGGGCCTGGTGTTCATCCCGTGGTTCGACGCCGGCCGGCTGGTCAACAAGCTCACCCTTGATCAGACCGATCCGCTGTCGAAAGAGACCGACTACAAGAAGTGCGCCTGCAAGATCGTCAAGGTCTAGCAGACGCGCGGGGAGCTCTCCACTCCCTTGCCGCCGGGGCGTCCCTTCGGGGGCGTCCCGGTCCGGGGGGCTCCGTGCGGACGGGGGAGCCGTGAGAAGAAGCATGGCGCTTCATGAAAACCGCGAGGGCCTGGATGGCGGCGGTTTTCCCGTGAAGAACAGGGTTTCGAGATGGCCGCGAAAAACATGAACAGACGCAGATTTCTCACCGGCATGGCCAGGACGGTCTGCGGAGCGTCGCTGTTCGGCCTGGGTCTTGGGCTCTATGCCCGCCAGGGGCATTCGCTGCCGCCGGAATATATCCGCCCGCCGGGGGCGCTGGATGAGGAGAAATTCCTCTCCGCCTGCGTGCGTTGCGGGGCCTGCGTAGAGGATTGCCCGTATCAGATTCTCAAGCTGGCCGAACTGGGCAAGGACAACGCGGCGACGGGCACGCCCTATTTCCAGGCGCGCGCCGGGGCCTGCGAGATGTGCGAGGACATCCCGTGCATTCCCAATTGCCCGACGGGGGCGCTGGATCATTCGCTGAAGGACATCAACAAGGCGCGCATGGGCCTGGCGGTGATCATTGATCACGAGACCTGCATTGCCTTTCAGGGGCTGCGCTGCGAGGTCTGTTACAACGTCTGCCCGGTGCGGGGCAAGGCGCTGACGCTGGACTATCAGCCCAACAAGCGCTCGGGGCGGCATGCGCTGTTCATCCCGGTGGTGCATTCGGATGCCTGCACCGGCTGCGGGTTGTGCGAGCGCGCCTGCATTCTGGAGCGCGAGGCCATCAAGGTGCTGCCCATCCGGCTGGCGCGCGGCGAGCTGGGGCATCACTACCGCTTCGGCTGGCAGGAGAAGGCCAGGCACGGCGGCAAGGCGCTGGTGACGCCGGATACGAAGCACCAGTTCAATCTGCCCAAGGGTGTTGAATACGATTACTCGACGGGCCGGATCTATGTGAAGGACAAGCCGCCCGCGCCATCCGCTCCGGCCGGGCCTGGCGCGGCCAAGCCCAGGGGCGGGGCGGCCAGCATTCTCAACCGCGGCATACAGGAGGCGAAGTGATGGCTACACCCATCGAAGAGCTTGGCCTCGACGCGCTGCATCAGAAAGGCTGGTTCGGCGCCTACAAGTGGCTGATTCTGCGCAGGATTTCGCAGGTTTCCATCATTCTCCTGTTTCTGCTCGGCCCGTGGTTCGGCGTGTGGATTCTGAAAGGCAATCTTTCGGCGTCCTGGGTGTTCGGCCAGATTCCGCTGGTCGAGCCCATCGTTTTTTTGCAGATCCTGGCCTCCGGGGCGGTTGGCGTCCTGTCAACAACGGTGATTGGCGTTCTCATCGTCGTGGTCTTCTACGCCCTTGTGGGCGGGCGGGCCTATTGCGCCTGGGTGTGCCCGGTGAACATCGTCACCGATACGGCCAGCTGGCTGCGCCGCAAGCTGGGTATCAAGAGCACGTCGAAGATACCCGATTACGCGCGCTGGTGGATGCTCGGCGCGGTGGTTGTCGTGGCCATGGCGACGGGATCCTTGGCCTATGAGCTGATCAATCCGGTGTCGATGACCCATCGCGGGCTGATCTTCGGCATGGGCGCGGGCTGGGCCATCATCGTGGCGGTCTTCGCCTATGATCTTCTCATCGCGAAGCATGGCTGGTGCGGGCATCTGTGCCCGATGGGGGCGCTCTATTCGGCCATCGGAGCCTATTCCATCGTGCGCATGCGTTCGGACAAGCGCGATGCCTGCGATGACTGCATGGAATGTTTTGAAGTTTGCCCGGAGCCGCGCATTCTGCCGGCGGCTCTGAAGCAGGGCATGAAGCAGGGAAAGCCCGCCGCCGTGCTGAGCAGCTTGTGCACGAACTGCGGGCGGTGCGCGGA
>JALUFY010000210.1 GCA_027051995.1 Hyphomicrobiales bacterium | reverse complement strand
GACGAAATTCGTCAAGCGGCCCTTCGCGGCGGACGCCGAGCTGGACGAAGAGGCGCTGGCGCGCACGGCCGGTGTGGCGGTGCGGTTTCTGGACAATGTGATCGACATTTCCAGCTATCCCCTGCCCGCGCAGGAGCGGGAGGCCAAGTCCAAGCGGCGCATCGGGCTTGGCGTCACCGGGCTGGCGGACGCGCTGGCCATGTGCGGGCTGCGCTATGGCGCGCCGGAGGCGGCGGGGGCGGTGAAAAACTGGATGGCGGTGATCGAGCGGGCTGCCTGTATGGCGAGCACGGAGCTGGCGGCGGAAAAGGGCGCTTTTCCCCTGTTCGAGCGGGAGGCCTATCTCGCATCGGGCCATGTGCGCGAACTGGACGAGGACATCCGGGCGGCCATTGGCGAAAAGGGCATCCGCAACGCTCTTTTGACGTCGGTCGCTCCGGCGGGCACCATCTCCCTGCTGGCGGGAAATGTCTCAAGCGGTATCGAGCCCATTTTCGCCACCAGCTATTCGCGCAGGTTCCTGCTGCCGGACGGCACGGCAAAAACCGAAGAAGTGCGCGATTACGCCGTGCGCCTGTGGCGCGAAATGAAGGGTGAGGACGCGCCTTTGCCGGATGTCTTCGTCACCGCGCAAGAGCTTGGCTGGCGGGAGCATCTGGCCATGCAGGCGGCGGCCCAGACGCATGTGGATTCGGCCATTTCCAAGACGGTCAATCTGGCGCGCGGCATTTCCTTCGAGGAATTCCGGGCGGTCTATGAGACGGCTTATGATCTCGGCCTGAAGGGCTGCACCACCTACCGGCCAAACGAGGTGACGGGCGCGGTTCTGGAGGCGGCGGATGAGGTGAAAACGCGGGCGGAAGGCCAGCAGGCGCTGCCGCTGGAGGCCCCCGCGCCGCCCTCTTCCGGCGGCGTCGTCTACATGAAACGTCCGCTGGAGCGCCAGGGCGTGCTGCCCGGCTTCACCTACAAGATCCGCTGGCCGGAGAGCGATCACGCCATCTACATCACCATCAACGACATCATCGAGAACGGGCGCAGGCGGCCCTTCGAGATTTTCATCAACTCCAAGAACATGGAGCACTACGCCTGGACGGTGGCGCTGACGCGCATGATCTCCGCCGTGTTCCGGCGTGGCGGCGATGTCTCCTTCGTGGTGGAAGAGCTCAAGGCGGTGTTCGATCCGCGCGGCGGGCAGTGGATGGATGGCGCGTATGTGCCCTCGCTGCTGGCGGCCATCGGCGGGGTGATCGAGAAACACATGATCGAAACCGGCTTTTTGCAGCCGCGCGCGGGTACGGGCGGCGGAGACGGCGAAAAGGCGGCGGCGCTGGCCGGTGGAGCCGGAGCGCGCCCGGGGCAGTGCCCCAGGTGCGGAGCGGCGGCGCTCGTCCACATGGAAGGCTGCGCGCGCTGCATGGCCTGCGATTATTCGCGCTGCGGATAAAAGGCGCTTGACATATGTTCCTTATGTGTTCTATTGTTGTTCACATGAAGAACACAATGCATATCCCCTCGAACGAGCCCGCCCGCGTGCTGATCGATGACGATCCGGCAAACCGCTTCTGGTATTGGCGCGGCGCGTCCGGCAAGCGCTATATCCACAGCATCTATGATCCCTGCCGCGTTCCGCCGCTGCCCGGCGCGGTCTATGTGGCGGCGCGGCGGGTGCCGGGCAATCGTTGCGAGGCGCTGGCCTGCGGGCTGCTGCCGCGTTCGGCGGGCGTGCGCATGGAACAATTGCTCGATCATCTGAGGGAAATGGGCGCGGAGGAAATCCATGTGCATCTGCTGGCTTCCTCGCCCGCCGACGGACTGAGCGTGCGCGATGATCTGAGGGCGCGCCTTGGCGTGGGCGGCGCCTTGAACGAATGCGGGCGGGCCAGGCGGCCATTGCGGCGGCCCGCCAGGTTTATTGCCCCGCGCAATGGTTTTGGCGAAGCGCGCCAGATGGCGCTGACGCCATAGCCGGGAGTTTTCCTGGATAGCATCAGGCGCAGCGCAAACGCGGCTGTTCTATCCGGTGATGTTCCTGGGAGCAAACTGGAGCGGGCGATGAGATTCGAACTCACGACCCCAACCTTGGCAAGGTTGTGCTCTACCCCTGAGCTACGCCCGCGTATCCAGTGTTCCGGCGGGCGCGGTGCGCCGCCAGCGGGTTGTTATATTGCGCAAAGCGGTTTGAAATGCAATAGGCTTGTGGCGTCAAAAACGCAAAAAAATCATCCCCACGGAGACTTTCATGACAGCCCGCCCCGAGGATCTCTTCGCCCTGCTCGATGAACTGGGCATCGCCCATGAAACCCGCCAGCACGAAGCCGCCTTCACCGTCGAGGACGCCCGCGCCCTGCGCGGCCAGATCCCCGGCGGGCACACGAAAAACCTCTTCCTGAAGGACAAGAAGGGCCAGCTGTGGCTCGTCGTGGCCGATGAGGAAACACAAGTCGGCCTCAAGCATCTTCACAAGCGCATCGGCGCGGCGCGGCTGAGCTTCGGCAAGGCGGAGCTGATGGAACAGGTGCTCGGCGTCACGCCGGGCTCGGTGACGCCCTTCGCCCTGATGAACGACCACGAGGGATTGGTGAAAGCCGTGCTGGACGCGCGCATGATGGAGAACGATCCGCTCAATTTCCACCCCCTGCGCAACACCGCCACCACCACCATTTCGCGCGACGGTTTCCTGAAATTCCTTTCCGCCACGGGCCATGAGCCGCTCATCACCGATGTGACGTGAAACCGGCGCAAGGCCCTCTCGCGCAAGAACGCGGCGGAAAAAAGCCCCGGCGCGGAGCCGGGGCGTTTTTCATGCCTGGATATCTGAATGCCGGATGGCCTCAATCGCCTTCGCCAGGTTCCGGCGTGAAATACTTCTCCAGCTTGTTGGGCTCGCCGTCGTATTTCTCATGATCCGGCAGCGGGTCCTTCTTGGTGGTGATGTTCGGCCACTCCTTGGCGTATTTGGCGTTGAACTCCACCCATTTCTCCATCCCCGGCTCGGTGTCGGGCAGGATGGCCTCCGCCGGGCATTCGGGCTCGCACACGCCGCAATCGATGCACTCGTCGGGATCGATCACCAGCGTCACCTTGCCTTCGTAGAAGCAGTCCACGGGACAGACTTCCACGCAGTCGGTGTATTTGCACATGATGCAGTTATCAACGACGACATAAGTCATGGCCTATTTCCCCAACAAAACGCGGCGCGCGGAACGCGGGAACCCGCCGCTGGCCGCCTGAGACAAAACTTGTGACCTGCCTATAGCAAGACTGAAGGCTTTTTACACCCGTTTTTCGCAATGCGGCCCGCGGCGGGGCGGACGTGTTGTCGCATGCCTGACTGAAAAGGCCGGTTATTCCCTTTCCGCGCCCTTTTCCTCCAGCCGGCCGCGTATGTCCGCGACCGTTTTCGGCGAAACCCGCCGCGCCGCGAACCCCTCCACGCGCCAGACATCCACCTGCCCCCGGTGCGCGATGGTCAGCACATCGCCGATGCGCACCAGCGAAGAGGCGCGCGTCAGCTTGCGCCCGTTCAGCCGCACCCGGCCTTTCGTCACCAGACCGGCGGCCTCGGCCCGCGTCTTGCGGATGCGCGCGCAC
>JALUFY010000209.1:2770-3616 GCA_027051995.1 Hyphomicrobiales bacterium | reverse complement strand
ACGCCCTTCGTGGTGACCATCCGCCAGGGCGGCAGGCTGGTGCTCGTCTGGCCGATGATGAAAACCCGGCTGGGGCCGGTGCGCGTGCTGAGCTGGCTGTCCGATCCCTTTTCGCAATATGGCGATGTGCTGACCTCGCTTGAGGGCGCGGCGCTGAACGAGGCGCTGGAGCTGGCCTGGGGCGGCATCCTGAAGCGCGGCGGGGTTGATCTGCTGCGCCTGCGTCATGTGCGCGAGGATGCCAACATCACGCCGTTTCTGGACAAATGGTTCCATCAGGCGGGGGTGGAAGACGGCGCGCCGTGGATGGATCTCGGCCAGTTCGCCGATGAAGCCGCCTACGAACGGCGTTATACGAAAAACCAGAGGCGGCGGCGCAAGCGCATCCGCAAGGCGCTGGAAAAGGATCTGGGCGAAAGGCTGGACTTCTCGCTCGTCGGGACGGGGGAGGATCTGGCGGACGCCATCGGCATGCTGGTGGCCGAAAAACGCGCCTGGCTGTGCGAAAAGGGGCTGTATTCGCGCCCGCTCGGCTCGCCGGAGATCACCCGGTTTCTGCGCGCCCTGCCCGCCGGGGCGGATGCGCGCGGCCTGCGGCTCGTGGTGTCGGAGATGCGCGCCGGGGGGCGCGGGGTCTCCTGGGAGCTGGGTTTCCGCTACAAGGGCCGCCATTACGGCTATATCACCGCCCATGACCGGGAGCTGACGGATGCTTCTCCGGGGCGGCTGCACATGGATCTTTCGCAAAGGCGGGCGCTGAAGGACGGCATGCGCGTCTTTGACCTGCTGGTGCCCGCCGCGCCGCACAAGAAGACCTGGAGCTCGGATGTTACCGGGGTGCGCGAC
>JALUFY010000209.1:0-2760 GCA_027051995.1 Hyphomicrobiales bacterium | reverse complement strand
ACCTGCGCCGCCGGTTGGGCCTTGCGCGGCTGGGCGGCGGCGGCATACAGCAATGAGCGCTTTTCTGCTATAAACCGGGCGCATGAGCCAGCTTGATTTTCATGCCCTCTTCTGGGGGCTCGCCGTTTCCATCGGCCTGAGCTTCGTCATCGGCGTGGTGCTGGCGGTGGCCACGGGCATCGGCATCGCCGCCGACGAGAACATCCACGCGCCGGACATGTCCGACGAGGAATTCGCCCATTATTATCTGGAAAACATCTCCGAGACGCGCTTCATCTTCGCGCTGGTGCTGGCCTCCCTGCTGGTCAACGCGCTGGGCGGATACACCGCCGCCTGGCTGGCCTGGGAAGGGCCTTATCTCAACGCCGGGCTGACCGGCGTTCTGGCGCTGGCCTTTTCGCTGGTCATGGAGCTGCGCAAGCCGGCCCTGCCGCGCTGGGCGCTGTGGATGTGGATCGCCGGGGCCGTGCCCGCCGCTCTGTTCGGCGGCTGGATCGCCGCAGGCTGAACATCCGGCGGGCGGAAGGGATGATTTGCCAAAGCGGCGCGGTGTGTTAGGGCTGCTTCCTGACAAATTGATTCAGGGATGGTTCTCATGGCGCGGCGGACGGTCAAACTGGCGGATTCATCGGGCTGGCGCTCGCCGGTCATGTTTCTCATGCTCATGGCGGTGGCCAACGCCATTTCCTTCGCCACCTGGGGCACGCTTCTCAACAACTTCGCCATCGAACGGGCGCATTTCACGGGCCGCGAGATCGGTATTCTGCAATCGCTGCGCGAAATTCCCGGCTTGCTGGCCTTCACGGCGGCGGGCTGGCTGCTGATCATACGCGAGCAGAATTTCGCCCTGCTGTCGCTTCTGCTCATGGGGCTGGGCGCGGCGGTGACGGGCTTTGTGCCCTTCGCCTACGGGTTTTACGCCGTGACCATGCTGATGAGTTTCGGCTTTCACTATTACGAGACGATGAACCAGTCGCTGGCCCTGCAGTGGCTGCCCAAGGCGGAGGCGCCGCGCCTTCTGGGGCGCATCATGGCGGCGGCCTCGGCGGCCTCCATCGCCACCTTCATCTTCCTGTTCGTCGTCTGGCGCACCATGAAGGTGGGTTTCATCACCGTCTATCTGCTGGGCGGCGGGGTGACCATCGCCATCGCCGTGTATCTGTGGCTGGCCTTTCCGCGCTTCGAGGCGGAGGTCATCCAGCACCGGCACCTGTTCCTGAGGCGGCGCTACTGGCTGTATTATCTGCTGACGTTTCTGGCCGGGGCGCGCAGGCAGATTTTCATTGTCTTCGCCGGGTTTTTGATGGTGGAGAAATTCCATTTCTCCGTTTCGGGCATCGCCATGCTGTTTTTCATCAACGCGGCCTTCAACGTCTGGCTGACGCCAAAAATCGGCGGGCTGATCGGCCGCTTTGGCGAGCGCAAGGCGCTGATCCTGGAATATACCGGGCTGATCATGGTGTTTCTGGGCTATGCGCTGGTGAACGATCCGTGGATCGCGGCGGGGCTTTACATCGCCGATCACGCGCTGTTTTCGTGGGCCATCGCGCTGAAGACCTATTTCCAGAAAATCGCCGATCCGAAGGATATCGCGCCCACGGCCGGGGTGGCCTTTTCCATCAATCATATCGCGGCGGTGGTCATTCCCGCCGTTTTCGGCCTGATCTGGTTGAGGAGCCCCGCAATGGTGTTCGGGCTGGGCGCGGGCATCGCCGCTCTTTCGCTGCTGCTGGCGCTGCTCATTCCGCGCCACCCGGAGCCGGGGCGCGAGACGACGCTGCCCGGCGGCGGCGAAGCCATGGGCGCGGCGCGCTGATGGCGCGGGCGCTATCCGTCTTGCTCTTCCTTCCGCTCCCTTGAAAAAAGCTCCTTGGCGAAATCGGCCAGCCGTGGCGCGGGGGTTGCGCGATGGGGCAGGGGGCGCACCAGTTCCAGGGCGGAGATGCCGATGCGGGCGGTGAGAACGCCATTGACCGCGCCTTCACCAAAGCGCGCCGAGAGCCTGCCGGCCAGGCCCTTGCCAAGCACATGCTGAACGAGATTGTCGGTGAGCGCCAGCCCGCCGGTGAAGGCCAGATGGGTCATGACCTGACGGCCCAGCTTCAACCCGCCCAATGCGCCGGGGCGGCCGCCATAGAGGGTGGCCAGGCGGCGCAGCATTTTCAGGTTCTGGGCGGCGACGAAGGCGATATCCAGCGCGGCTGCGGGCAGAACGGCGGTCATGACGGCGACCTGGCGGGCCGTGGCGGCGATGATGCGCGCGGCCTCTTCATCGAGCGGGGCGAGCAGTTCGCGCTCGGCCAGGCCGAGGCGCTCGGCGGGCGTCATGATGGCGTCCTCGCGGCTGTCCATCCGCCCGATGCGCCAGCGCATGTCCTTGCGTGCCGCGTAAAGGCCGCGCAGGCGGGCGAGCAGGGCGTTCATGGCCTTCTCGTCATTGGCGGCGAGCGCCGTTTCAGCCTTTTCGTGCAGCCGCTCGATGCGCTTCAGGCGCATCAGCCCGGCCAGTTCGCGGCCGATGATGACGAGGGCGGCCAGGGCGGCCAAGGCGGTCAAGCCAATGGCGATCCAGCCGAGCACCGGCGAGCGGGCGAAGAGATCCTCGATCAGCCCGGTGACGGCGGCGCCCGCCCAGAGGGTGAACAGGCCGAAGGCGGCGGAAGCCAGCACGCGCCCCCAGCGGAAGGCGCGCGAAACGCCCGCGGCGGTGCGGCGGGCGCGGGCCTCGGTGGCGGCGGGCAGGGCGGGGGCGTCTTCCAC
>JALUFY010000208.1 GCA_027051995.1 Hyphomicrobiales bacterium | reverse complement strand
GACCGGCACCATCACGACGGGCAGGCCGGAGGTGACAGATGTCGTGGCCGCCGAGGGCGTGGCGGAGATGGGCGTTGTGGCGCTGGCGGCCTCGGCGGAGGCCGGCTCCACCCATCCGCTGGCCGAGGCCATCCTGCGCAAGGCGCAAGAGGAAGGCGCGAAACCGGCCAGGGCGGAGCACTTCGAGACGCGCACGGGGCTTGGCGTGCTCGCCGTCATCGGCGGCAAGACGGTCGCCCTTGGTAACGCCGCGCTCATGGGCGAGCTGAATGTGGACACCAAGGCCCTCGAGGCCGAGGCGGCGCGGCTGCGCGGCGAGGGCAAGACGGCGGTGTTTCTCGCCGCCGGGGACAAGCTGCTCGGCCTGCTGGCCATCGCCGATCCAGTGAAGGACAACGCCGCGCGGGCGCTGAAGGATCTGAGGGCGCATGGCGTGAAGCACATCATCATGGCCACCGGCGACGAGGAAGCCACGGCTAAGGCGGTGGCCAGGCTGGTTGGCATCGAGGAAATCGCCGCGGCCCAGACGCCGGCGGACAAGGCGGCGCTGGTGCGCAAACTGAAGGGTGAAGGGCGCATCGTCGCCATGGCAGGCGATGGCGTCAACGACGCTCCGGCCATGGCCGAGGCCGATTCGGCCATCGCCATGGCCACCGGCTCGCAGGTGGCGGTGGAAAGCGCCGGACTGACGCTGCTGAAGGGCGACCTGTCGAAGCTGGTCAAGGCGCGGGCGCTGGCCGAGGCCACCTTGAAAAACGTCAAGCAGAACCTGTTTTTCGCCGTCATCTACAACGGCCTGGGCATTCCCGTGGCGGCCGGCATTCTCTATCCCATGCTGGGGGTTCTGCTTTCGCCCATCATCGCGGCGGCGGCCATGAGCATGTCGTCGGTGTCGGTGATCTCCAACGCCCTGCGGCTGGGGCGGGTGAAGCTGTGAGGCATCCCGGAACCGGCGCATGGCGGAAAAAACCGTGCGCCGGTCACGGACTTTTGAGGCCGGGACTGGAATATATTAGCTATCATGCATATACATGGCGTGAGCGCGCCGCCCGGTGACAGCCCGGCCGGCGCTTGACGCACGCTAACCACAGGGAACGAAGCATGTTCGATTTTCTCAAGCCCAAGCCCGCCGGCGAGGTGATGACGGCGAAGGAAGCCCACGAGGCGCTCGGCAAGGGCGACATCATTCTGGTGGATGTCCGAACGCCGATGGAATGGCGCAAGTCCGGCGTCGCCGAGGGGGCCGAGACCATCTCGCTCAATGATCCCAACTTTCTGGCGCGGCTGGAGCAGCTCACTGGCGGCGACAAGAGCAAAAGGGTGGCCTTCATCTGCGCCACCGGCTCGCGCACTGCGCAGCTGGCCCGGGCGCTGAAGGGATATGGCTGGGACAACATCATCGATGTGACCGACGGCATGATGGGCAATTTCTCCTCGCCCGGCTGGATCCGCTCCGGCCTGCCCGTCAAGCCGTGGAACGGCTGAACCGCTCAACCGACCAACAACCGGAGTCAAGCACGTCATGACGACAGGAATTTCACGCAGAAGGCTTATCCTCTCCGCCGCCGCTTGCGCCGTGGCGCTGGCGGCCTCGCCCATTGCCGCGCCGGCCAGGGACGCAGCCATCACGGTCATGGATCCCAGGGAGGCGCACGACAAGGCCAAGGCGGGCGGCATCCTGCTCATCGACGTGCGCACGCCGCAGGAATGGAAGCAGACGGGCGTGCCCGATGGCGCGCACACCATCGAACTCGCTCCAACGTTTCTGGACAAGCTGAACAAGCTGACCGGCGGCGACAAGAACAAGCCGGTGGCCTTCATGTGCGCCACCGGGGCGCGCTCCAACTACGTGGCGAAGGAACTGGCCAAGCGCGGCTGGACGCATGTCATAGACGTGGCCGGCGGCGTCTTCGGCGGGCCGAAGGGCAAGGGCTGGAAGGCCGAGGGCCTGCCGCTTGTGCCCTACAAGGGGCAGTAGCCCGCCAGTTGTCTTTCACGAAATGAATCCCTCCCGCGCCGGATGGGAGCGGGATGTCAGGTATCGGCGTCCTCGATGACCTCGACGGTCAGGTTGCCGTTGGTATAGACGCAGATGTCTCCGGCGATGGCCAGGGCCTTGCGGGCGATCTCCTCGGCGTCCTTGCCGCTGTCCATCAGGGCGCGCGCGGCGGCCAGCGCGTAGGAGCCGCCCGAGCCGATGCCGGCCACGCCGCCTTCGGGCTCCAGCACGTCGCCATTGCCGGTCAGCACCAGGGTGGCGGTCCTGTCGGCGACGATCATCATGGCCTCCAGACGGCGCAGAAAGCGGTCGGTGCGCCAGTCCTTGGCCAGCTCCACGCAGGCGCGGGTGAGCTGGCCGGGATATTGCTCCAGCTTGCTCTCCAGCCGCTCCAGCAGGGTGAAGGCGTCCGCCGTGGCGCCGGCGAAACCGGCCACCACCTTGCCGCCGGCCAGCCTGCGCACCTTGCGGGCGGTGGCCTTGATGACGGTATTGCCGAGCGAGACCTGGCCATCCCCGGCGATGACGGCGCGGCCATCCTTGCGCACCGCGATGATGGTGGTGCCGCGCCAGCCCGGATCAGCGGAATGGGTCATGAGAAGCCGTCCTTGTCCTGTCCGTCCGTTCACTGATTGCGGGCTTATAGCACGGATCAGCTCTTTTGCAGCTTCTTCCAGGTGTCGGAGCCGCCCAGCATGCGCTTCAGATAGGCCATGTTGGCTTCCACCTCGGCGGGCGGCAGATCCTGGCTGGCGATATAGCGCGCCTCCTTGAAGCGCCCCTGAAGGCCGATAGCCAGGGCCAGATTCTGGCGGATGCGCGTCTGCCCGCGCCCTTGCGGAGAGGCCAGAACGCGCCGCAGCATGGTTTCGGCCTTTGCCGGATTGCCCTCGAGAATGTGGCTCATGGCGATGTTGTTGACGACCTTGACGTTGCCCGGCGAGACGCGCAGGGCCTGATTGTATTGCACGCGCGCCTCGCTGTAGCGGCCCTGTTCGGCCAGCGCCGATCCCAGGGCGTTGTAGGTCTTCCAGTCGCGCTGACCGGCCTTGATCATGGCGCGGAAGACGCCTTCGGCCTGCACGGGCCGGCCGCCCTTGAGCAGGGCGCGGCCATAATAGGCGCGCAAGCCCATGTCCTTCGGGTGATAGGACACCAGCTTTTTCAGCACGTCCAGCTGCTGGCCGGTCTGCCGCAGGGCTTCCAGCTGGCGGGCGTAGGCAAGCCCCGTGCGGATGTTGCGCATGTCGGCCCGCCAGGCCCTGGCGGCGCGCGCCGTGGCCTTCAGCGACGGCCCGGCGGACGAGACCGAGCCGGTGGTCACCGGATCGGCGCCCGTTTCCGGATGCGTGGTCTTGCAGGCCGAAAGGCCGCTTGCCGCGGCGAGCAGAACAAGAATTGCTCCGGCGCGGCGCAGGAGGGCTTTGCTGTTGGTCTTGGTCATTCTTCCGGCGCTCCAGAAAATCATCCCCCGGGCGGCCCCGTTCGCGGGCCGCCGTTCAAATCCTGCGCCATAGTGGGGCGCAATCCCTCAATAAACTGTTAACCATGTTTGCATTTTCCCCGCGCTTGCGTCACAAGGCGAAAAGGCGCGATTCCCTTTTGTTGTTTGCCGTTC
>JALUFY010000207.1 GCA_027051995.1 Hyphomicrobiales bacterium | reverse complement strand
CTATTGCGTGGTGGACATGCACGCCATCACCGTGGCCCAGGATCCGGCGGAGCTGACCCGCAACATCCGCGAGGTCACCGCCGCCTTTCTGGCCGCCGGCATCGACCCGAAGGCCCATATCGTCTTCAACCAGTCGCGCGTCTCCCAGCACGCCGAGCTGGCCTGGGTGTTCAATTGCGTGGCCCGCATCGGCTGGCTGAACCGCATGACCCAGTTCAAGGAGAAAGCCGGCAAGAACCGCGAGAACGCCTCCGTGGGGCTCTATGACTATCCGGTGCTCATGGCCTCCGACATTCTGCTCTATCACGCCGGCGCCGTGCCCGTTGGCGAGGATCAGAAACAGCATCTGGAGCTGACGCGCGACATCGCCGGCAAGTTCAACAACGATTTCGGCAAGCGCATCCGCGAGCTGGGGCTGGGCGATGCCTTCTTCCCGCTGCCCGAGCCGGTCATCTCCGGCCCGGCCACCCGCGTCATGTCGCTCAAGGACGGATCAAAGAAGATGTCGAAGTCCGACCCCTCCGATCTGTCGCGCATCAACCTGACAGATGACGCCGATACCATCGCCCGCAAGATAAAAAAGGCCAAAACCGATCCCGAGCCCCTGCCAGACGGGGAAAAGGGCCTGGAAGGCCGCCCCGAGGCGGCCAATCTGGTCGGCATATACGCCGCCCTGTCCGGCATGAGCAAGGCTGATGTCCTGAAGCAATATGGCGGTCAGGGCTTTGGCGTCTTCAAGCCCGCCCTGTCGGAACTGGCGGTGGAGAAGCTGGCCCCCATAGGCGATGAAATGCGCCGCCTGATGGACGATCCGGCCTACATCGATGCGGTGCTGGAAGACGGCGCCGGACGCGCCCGCGCCATAGCCGCGCCCATCTACGCCAACGTTAAGAAAATCGTCGGCTTCCTCGGCTGATCCCGTCCGCGCCGCCGGATCAGGCGAAGTAGCCGTTCCAGATCAGCGTGAACAGGATGGCCGCCAGAACGAAGCGGTAGATGACGAAGGGCGCAAGCCCCACTTTCGTGATCACCCGCATCAGAAAGGCGATGGCCCCCAGCGCGACGAAAAATGTCATCGCCCCGGTGATAAGCGCATCCGCCGAAATGGGCTCGCCCTTGGAGATGGCCTCGCCCAGGATCAGCACGCCCGCCCCGGCGATGGCCGGAATGCCCACGAGGAAGGAAAAGCGCGCCGCCTCCATGCGCGTCAGCTTCAGAAAGCGCCCCGCCGCCATGGTGATGCCCGAGCGCGACGTGCCGGGGATGATGGCGATAGCCTGCGCGATGCCGATGATCAGCGCCTGGCCCATGCCCAGATCCTCCATGCGCCGCTCGCGCCGCGAATAGGCGTCCGCCACATACATGACGATGCCGAAAAGCACCGCGTTGACGGCCACGATCAGCGGCCCGCGCACCGCCTCCTCGAAGCCGGTCTTCTTGGCCAGCAGGCCGAAGATCACCGCCGGAATGGTGGCGATGATGATGTATAGCGCCATTTTCGCCCGCAGCGTCATGCGCCCGCGCAGCAGCTCCAGCCCGCCGAGCACGAGCTGCACGATATCGCGCCAGAAATAGACGATGACGGCCAGAAACGATCCCATGTGCGCCATGACATCGACGATCAGCCCCTGATCCTTCCAGTGCATCAGCGCCGGCACCAGAATGAGATGCCCGGAGGAGGAAATCGGCAGAAACTCGGTGATGCCCTGCACCACGGCGAGCACGATCATCTGTTCAAGGCTCATGGGAAGCGTCCGTTCTGAAAATGCGATTCGCGCCACCCTAGGAAGGCCCGGTTAAGAAGTCATTAACCCTGTTTTTTCATGCGGCCCATGCGCCGCTCCAGCCAGCCCGGTTCCGGCTCCGGCACGCTGGCCAGCAGCTCTTTCGTGTAATCCTCGCGCGGCGCGCCCAGCACCTTATCGCGCGGCCCCTGCTCGATGATGACGCCCTCGCGCATCACCGCCACGAAATCGGCGATGGCCCGCACCGTGGCGATGTCATGGGTGATGAACAGATAGGACACGCCGGTCTTTGCCTGCGTCCGGGCCAGCAGATCGAGAATGCCGCGCTGCACGATGACATCCAGCGCCGAGGTGATCTCGTCGCAGATGATCACTTCCGGCTCCGCCGCCAGCGCCCGCGCCAGCGCCAGCCGCTGCTTTTGCCCGCCGGACAGATGCGCCGCCTTGCGCCGCGCCAGCTCCGGCTCAAGCTCCACCATCTCCAGCAGGCCGCGCAGGCGCGCCTCCAGCTCCGCGCCCCGCAGGTTGTGAAACAGCTTCAGGGGCCTGGAGAGGATGCCGTGCACGCTCTGCGCCGGATTGAGCGAGGTATCCGCCGACTGGTGAATGAACTGGATGCGCCCGCGCACATCGCGCCCGCGTCTGGCCAGCGCGCCGGGCAACGCCTCGCCATCGAGCAGCACCTCGCCCGCGCGCGGCGGCAAGAGCCCCGCCGCCACCCGGCCCAGCGTCGTCTTGCCCGATCCCGACTGCCCCGCCAGCGCCACCGTGCGCCCGGCGGGAACGCGCAGGGAGACGCCGCGCACCGCGTCCTTCCCGCGCCCGTATCCGGCCCGCACGCCGCGAAACTCCAGCTTCGGAGTCCCGCCCGCATCGCCGCGCGCCTTGCGCGCCGCCTTGCGCACCGCCCACAGCGAGCGGGTGTAGGGATGCGCCGGATGCCGCATGATTTGCGCCGTTGGCCCCTGCTCGATGATCGCGCCGTCCTTCATTACGCAGATGCGCGAGGCCATCTGCGCCACCATGGCCAGGTCATGGGTGATGTAGAGCGCCGCCGCCCCGCTGGCGCGGATCATCTCCTTCAACACCGCCAGAACGCGCGCCTGCGTGGTCACGTCCAGCCCCGTCGTCGGCTCGTCGAAGACGATCACCTCCGGAGCGCCCATCATCGCCATGGCCGTCATGGCCCGTTGCAGCTGCCCGCCGGAAACCTGATGGGCGAAGCGCCGCGCCAGCTTTTCCGGCTCCGGCAGCCGCAGCGCCGAAAACAGCTTCAGTGCCTCCCGCCGCGCCGCCGCCGGATCGGACAACCCGTGCCAGACGGCGGCCTCGATGCATTGCGCCAGCAGCCTGTGCGCCGGGTTGAAGGCCGTAGCGGCGCTTTGCGCCACATAGGCCAGCCTGCCGCCGCGCGCCGCGCGCAATTCCGCCCTCGGCATGGTGAACAGATCTTCCCCCTCCAGGCGCGCGGAGCCCGACAGCCGCTTCAGCCCCGTGCGCACATGCCCCAGCGCCGCCAGCCCGAGGGTCGTCTTGCCCGCACCCGATTCGCCAACCACGCCGAGCACCTCGCCGCGCGCCAGCTCGAGGCTGACGCCATTCAGCAGCGCCCGCCCGCCGCTTCGCGGCGCGATGGTCAGATCATGGATGGTGAGAACGGGCGCGTCAGTCATCCGGCTCCTCCAGAACCGTGGCCTGATAGCCGTCGATGAGGACATTCACCGACATGGCGAGGATGGCGATGGCCAGCGCCGGGATCAGCGGCGTGAAAACGCCATAGGTGATCAGCGTGGCGTTCTCGCGCACCATGGAGCCCAGATCGGCCGCCGGCGGCTGAAGGCCAAGCCCGAGGAAGGACAGCGTGGCGATGGTCAGGAAGACGAAGGAAAAGCGCATCC
>JALUFY010000206.1 GCA_027051995.1 Hyphomicrobiales bacterium | reverse complement strand
GTCTGGATGTCTTCCCGGCGGGGAACATCCAGTTTTTCTCCGGGATGTTGTCCTGAAAGGCCGGGGTGAGCATGAAGGCGAGGAACTTTCTGGCCAGCTTCGGATGTTTCGAGGTCTTCAGGCGCGCGGCCAGCTCGATTTGCAGATAGTGCCCCTCGGAGAAGGCGGCGGCGCGGTATTTGTCCGTCTTTTCCTCGATCATGTGATAGGCAGGCGAGGTGACATAGGAGAAGACCATCGGCGCTTCTCCTTTCGTGAACAGGCCATAGGCCGCCGACCAGCCCGGCGTCACGGTGAGCACGCGGCGCGAGAGCTTCTTCCAGGCGTCCGCGGCCCTGTCGCCGTAAACCGCCTTGATCCACAGCAGCAGGCCGAGGCCGGGGGTGGATGTGCGCGGATCCTGAATGACGATCTTTTCCTCCGCCGGGCCCTCCACCAGCGCCTTGAGGGATTTCGGCGGGGTCTTCAGCTTCTCCGAATTGTAGATGACGGCGAAGTGGGCCCAGTCATAGGGCACGAAGACGGCATCCTTCCATTCCACCGGGACATGCAGGTTTTTCAAATCCGTTTCGTGGGGGGCGAGCAGGCCGGTGGCTTTCGCCTCGCTTGAGACATTGGTGTCCAGACCGAGCACGATATCGGCCTTGGTGTTCCTTCCTTCCAGCTTCAGGCGGTTGAGGATGCTCACGCCGTCGGCCAGGGCGGTGAATTTCACGTCACAGCCGCAGATGTTCTCGAAGGCCTTCTCCACCGCCGGGCCGGGACCCCACTTGGCGGTGAAGCTGTCATAGGTGTAGATGTTGAGCTCGGGCTTTTCCATGGCCCGCGCGGGCGTCGCGGCGAGCAGCGCGGTCATGGCGAGCGCGGCCAGAATGGTCTTTTTGGTCATCGGGTATTCCACCTCCAGAAGGTTGTCCTGCATCGCGAGGTGGAGGGGAAGTCTGCATGCTGCGCATGCGGCCCTTTCTCCCTCCGCCGGCATTATCCGGTTCAGGTTCCACGGGTTGGCGAAGACCGCCTCTCAGCCCCGCAAGGGGCACCCCGGAGAGCGGCTGCGACACTAGCGCCGGATGATGGCGGATGCAAGGCGCTTGATGGGGGCGTTTTTTCTCTGGCCTTTTACGCGGCTCTTGCTGTATAAGGCGCTCCAGCGAACGCTCCGCCGGGGCGGGCGGCATATCTGTTTCGCCGCGCGCCAGGATCGCGGCGGCCAGACAGCAGAATTGACGGAGTAGACATCATGGCGGTTCCCAAGAGCAAAATCACCCGCTCCAAGCGCGGCATGCGCCGTTCCGGCCACGCCAAGGAGACGGTGACCTGGGTGGAAGACAAAAAGAGCGGCGAGCTGCGCCGCCCGCATCACATCGACCTGAAAACGGGCATGTATCGCGGCAAGCAGATTCTGGAGCCCAAGGAAGAGTTCTAGGCCTCTTCCCGCGCGCCATTTCATCAAGACAAAAAAGCCCCGCGCCGCGCGGGGCTTTTTTCGTGGCGGGATTTCCTTTTGGGCTTCCCGGGGGATTTCTCAGCAGCCGGGAATTTGATGATATTTCGGAATGTTGCGGTATTCTCACGCGGTTCGGGTTTGTTCTCTGATTGTCATCATATTCGTCATCTCCGCGAAGGCGGAGATCCAAGTGTGACTCCCGGCTGGCATGGACAAAAGCGGCTGGAACAATGACGCGCCTGCTGGAGTTTTGACCTTGTTGTCCGCAGTGATTTGAGACTCACACTTGGGTTCCGTCTCCTCGGGAACGACCTGAATTGGGGGAATACGTGTGGAGGTATATGAAAACTCCGCGCCTTTTCTGCCCTCCAAACGGCGAAAGGCCCCGTCCTCGCGGGCGGGGCCTTTCTTGTTCGTCGTTTCGGGTCTTTCCCGCCGGGAAAGGCCTATTCCTCGACTTCGAGGTTCTCGGCGGAGGAGCGGCCGTTACGGCCCTCGACCAGCTCGAAGGACACTTTCTGGCCTTCGCGCAGGGTGGACAGGCCGGCGCGCTCAACGGCGGAAATGTGCACGAAGGCGTCCTTGCCGCCCTCGGAAGGCTCGATGAAGCCATAGCCCTTTTCCGGGTTGAACCATTTCACTGTTCCAGTAGCCATGAGATTTTCTCCTTGATGTCAGTTGGCTGTTTTCAGGTGATCTGTCCGCCGGCGGAACATTCCGCCGCGCGGCAAATGGGTGATGCATGAGGCAACGCGGGCCTGGCGCGCCAATGGGCCGTGTGGGGCCAGAGGCTGCGCGTGAACCCGGTGATGTGGTGAGGATGTCGTCGTCTGGCCGAACGGATTTTCCGCTTAACGCAGGCCGGTTCTCCGGCGATAGGGGTCGTGATCAAGTGAGAGGTAACTTCCTGCGTCGTCGTCCGGCGGAAACCGCCTGTCCGGAAAAAGCCCTGGCGCAAACTGGGCCGGCCGGTTCGTCTTTCAGTCGTCCGCCGCCGCCGTGACTGTCCGCCCCTTGACAGAATGCGCTTCCACGGCGTGCGAAATGCAAGGCCGACGATGGGCGCAAAGCCGGGGCAAGTCAAGCATTATCTTGGCCGGGGTGGTCAGACATGGTTAACCCAAGGGGTAGTCCGCACTTGCCGCAAGCCCGCGTTTGGGGCAGGTTTGCGCAAATGCGCTTTTTCCGGGGAGGGACTTCATGACAGACCGCAAGGCCGGCCGCTTCAGCCTGTTTCGCACGCGCCGCTTTCTGCCGCTGTTCATTTCGCAGGCGCTGGGGGCGTTCAACGACAACATCTTCCGCAACGCGCTGATCATTCTGGTCACCTACCGGCTGGCCGCCGCCCAGGGCGCCGATCCGGGGACGCTGATCGCCATCGCCGGGGCGGTGTTCATCGCGCCGTTCTTCCTGTTTTCCGGGCTGGCCGGAGAGCTGGCCGACAAGCACGACAAGGCGAAGCTGGCGCGCATCATCAAGCTGGCGGAGATCGGCATCGCCGTCCTCGCCATCGCCTCGCTGTGGCTGGAATGGATTCCGCTGATGCTGCTGACGCTGTTCCTGGCGGGCGTGCAATCGACCTTCTTCGGCCCCATCAAGTATTCCATCCTGCCGCAGCATCTGGCGGACAACGAGCTGGTGGACGCCAACGCTTATATCGAGACGGCGACCTTTCTGGCCATCCTGCTGGGCACGCTCTATGGCGGGCTGCTGATTCTCACCGGCCATGGCCTGCTGGCCGTCGGGGCGGCGATGATCGCCGTGGCGGTGACCGGCTGGCTGGCGGCGCGGCGCATTCCGCCGGCGCCCGCGCCAAGGCCGGAACTTGAGATCAACAAAAATTTTCTCGGCTCGACGCTGGCTATCGTCGCCTCGGTGACGGGGCGGCGCAGGCTGTTCGGCGCGGTGCTGGCCATTTCCTGGTTCTGGGCCGTGGGGGCGGTTCTGCTGGCCATCGTGCCGAAATTCACCTCCGTCTATCTGGGCGGCGACGAGACGGTGGCCAATTTCTTCATCGCCCTGTTCACCATCGGCATCGCGGCGGGGTCATTCGCCGCTTCAAGGTTGCTGAAGGGCGAGATTTCGGTGAAGTTCGCGCCCATCGCCGCGCTCTTGATGACGCTTTCGCTGCTTGATCTGTGGCATGCCTCGCATGGCCTCTCCCCCGTGGCGGAGGGCTCATCCCTGCGCTCGCTGGGGGCGTTCCTCTCCACCTTCCAAGGGTTGAGGATTTCCCTGCATTTCGTGCTGACGGCGGCCTTTGGCGGGCTGTTCGTGGTGCCCTTCTACGCCTGGCTTCAGCATCTGGCCGATGACGAGGAGCGCTCGCGGGTGATCGCGGCGAACAACGTGGTCAACGCCCTGTTCATGGCCGCCGGGCAGCTGCTTCTAGCCATCGCGCTGAAGGGCGGGGTTTCCATCCCAAGCGTCATTCTGGCGCTGGCCGTCACCAATGGCCTGGCGGCGCTCTATGTCATGTGGCGCATGCCCAGGCAGCTGGCGCGGGCGGTGGGCAAAATCCTGTTCAGGCTTTTCTACCGGGTGGAGGTGAAGGGCATGGAGCATTTCGAGGCGGCGGGCCCGCGCGCCGTCATCGTGCCCAATCACACCTCGTTCCTCGACGGGCCGCTGCTGGCTTCCTATCTGCCGGAGGATGCCTCCTTCGCCGTCAACACCTTCACCGCGCGCGGGCTCATGGTGCGCCTGGCGCAGAAAATCTTCGACCTTCTGCCCATCGATCCGACCAACCCGATGGCCACCCGTACGCTGATCAAGGCGGTCAGGGGCGACCGCAAGGTGGTCATCTTCCCGGAAGGGCGCATTTCGGTCACCGGCGGGCTGATGAAGGTCTATGAAGGCCCGGGGGTGATCGCCCACAAGGCGGACGCGCCGCTGGTGCCGGTGCGCATCGAGGGGGCGCAGAGGGCGCGCTTTTTCTCCAAGCAGCCGGACAAGCAGCGGCTCAGACTGTTTCCGAAAATCACCATCACCGTGCTGGAGCCGGTGAAGATGGAGCCGCCGGAGGGCCTGAGCGGCGCGGGGCAGCGCAAGTATCTGGCCAACCGGCTGTATGACGTCATGTCGGAGGCGGCCTTCGTGACATCGCCCTGGCGGCGGCATCTCATGGAGGCGGTGCTGGACGCGCGCAAGGCGCACGGCGGCAAGAAGAAAATCGTCGAGGACATCCAGCGCACGCCGCTGAGCTTCGACAGGCTGATCACCGGCGCGCATGTGCTGGGCCGCAGGCTGGCGGCGATGACCAGGGGCGAGAAAACGCTGGGCGTTCTGCTGCCCACCTCGACGGGCTGTCTGGTGACGCTGCTGGGGCTTCTGACCTACGGGCGCACGCCGGCCATGCTCAATTTCTCCACCGGGGCGGTGAACATGGCTGCCGGGCTGAAGGGCGCGCGGGTGAAGACCATCGTCACCTCGCGCAAGTTCGTCGAGATGGGCAAGCTGGAAGACACCATCGCCCTGCTGGAGAAGCAGGCGCGGATCATCTGGCTGGAGGACGTGCGCGAAACCATCGGCCTTGGGGACAAGCTGCGCGGTCTGTGGATGACGAAGCTCGGGCATGCGGGGCTGCCGCTCGCCGGGGCCAACCTTGATCCGGATTCGGCGGCGGTCATTCTTTTCACCTCCGGCTCGGAGGGCGTGCCCAAGGGGGTGGTGCTGTCGCACAGGAACATCCTGGCCAACGCCAATCAGGTGCTGGCGCGGATCGATCTGAACGCCACGGACAACATCTTCAACGCCCTGCCGATGTTCCACGCGCTGGGGCTGTCGGCGGGCGTCTTCCTGCCGCTGGTGGCCGGGGCGAAGCTGTTTCTCTATCCCTCGCCGCTGCATTACAAGATCATTCCGGAGATGGTCTATGACACAAATTCGACCGTCTTCTTCGCCACCGACACCTTCCTGAACGGCTATGCGCGCAAGGCGCACCCTTATGATTTCTACAACGTGCGCTATGTCGTCGCCGGGGCCGAGCGGGTGAAAAAGGAAACGCGCGATGTGTGGATGGAGAAATTCGGCCTGCGCATCTTCGAAGGCTACGGGGCGACGGAAACCGCGCCGGTGCTCTCCGTCAACACGCCGATGCATTTCAAGTCCGGGACGGTGGGGCGGCTTCTGCCGTGCATCGAGGCCCGTCTCGATCCGGTGCCCGGCATTGACGAGGGCGGGCGGCTGATCGTCAAGGGGCCGAACGTGATGAAAGGCTATCTGCGGGCGGACAATCCCGGCGTCATCGAGCCGCCGGAGGATGGCTGGTATGACACCGGCGACATCGTGGAGATCGACGCGGAAGGCTATGTGATCATCAAGGGGCGCGCCAAGCGCTTCGCCAAGATCGGCGGCGAGATGGTCTCGCTCACCGGGGTGGAGAACGTCATCAACACCGCCTTCCCCGAAGAAATACACGCCGTGGTTTCCGTTCCGGACAAGAAGAAGGGCGAGAAGCTGGTGCTCATCACCACCCGCGCCGGGCTGACGCGCAAGGAGCTGGCGAAAGCCATGAAGGAGGCCGGAAGCCCCGAACTGGCCATCCCGCGCGAGATCATCGAGGTGGACGCCATCCCCGTGCTGGGATCGGGCAAGACCGATTACGTGACCTTGCAATCCATCGCCCAAGGCGAAGCCGGGCAGGCTTGAAGAACGCCAGCTACAAGAAACTGTAGGGATCGACGTCCACGTCCAGGCGGATGTTGCCGGGCGGCTTGACGCCGCTCAGCCAGGCGCCGAGATAGGCCTGCATGTCGGCGCTGCGCGGGGCCTTGACGAGAAAGCGGAACCTGCGCCGGCCGCGCACCATGGCGATGGGCGCGCTGGCCGGGCCGAGCACGAGAATGTCTTTCGCCAGCGGCCTGCGCGCCGCCAGCGCCTTGCAGAAAGCGAGTGTCGCCGCCTCGTCCCCGCCGGAGACGATGAGCGCCGCGAGCTGGCCGTAGGGGGGCATTCCGGCGGCCTTTCGCATGCGCTTTTCATGGGCGAGAAAGCCCTCGCGGTCGCCCGCCGCCAGCGCCTTCATCAGAGGGTTGGCGCTCATCCATGTCTGGATCAGCGCCCGGCCCGGCCTGCTTGCGCGCCCGGCGCGGCCGGCCACCTGCGCCAGCAGCTGCCATGTGCGCTCCCCGGCGCGCGGATCGGCCGTCTCCAGCGCCAGATCGGCGTCCACCACCCCCGCCAGGGTCAGGCGCGGGAAATGATGCCCCTTGGCCACCAGCTGGGTGCCGACGACGATGTCGTATTCGCCCCGCCCGATCGCCTCGATGAGCGCCCGCAGGGCCGCGCCCTTTTGCAGATCGGACGACAGAACCGCGATGCGCGCGTCCGGCCAGCGCTCGCCCGCCTCCTCGGCCAGCCGCTCCACGCCCGGCCCGACGGCGGCCATCTGGCCCGCCGCGCCGCATGAGGGGCAGGTTTCCGGCAAGGGCTTCTCGTGGCCGCAATGGTGGCACATGAGCACATCGCGGAACCTGTGCTGCACCAGCCAGGCGGTGCAATCGGGGCATTCCAGCCTGTGCCCGCAGGCCCGGCACAGGGTCAGCGGCGCATAGCCGCGCCGGTTGAGAAACAACAGGGCCTGCTCGCCCTTCCCGAGCGTTTCCGTCACCGCCCGGACCAGCGGCGCGGAAAGCCAGCGGCCTCTTTCGGGGGGCTCTTCGCCGAGATCAATCAGCGAAACCTCCGGCAACCTTGCCGCGCCGTGGCGCTGCTTCAGCATGATGTGCCCATAGCGCCCCCTGTCCACGTTGGCCATGCTCTCCAGAGACGGCGTGGCCGAGGACAGCACCACCGGAAAGCGCCCCAGCGCCCCCAGCACGACGGCCATGTCGCGCCCGTGATAGGGCACGCCGCCTTCCTGCTTGTAGGCCCCTTCGTGCTCCTCGTCCACGACGATCAGCCCGAGATTCCTCCACGGCAGAAAAAGCCCCGAACGGGCCGCCACAACCACCTTCGCCGAGCCGTCCGCCACGGCGCGGAACACCCTGGCGCGCGCGGCTTGCGTCATTTCCGAATGCCATTCGGCGGGGGCGGCGCCAAAGCGCGCCGTCACCCGGCGGATGAACTGCCCCGTCAGGGCGATTTCAGGCAGCAGCAGCAGCACCTGCCTGCCCGCCGCGAGGGCGGCCGCCATGGCCTCGAAATAGACCTCCGTCTTGCCTGATCCGGTGACGCCATCGAGCAGGGTGACGGAAAAATCCCGCCTTGCCGCCGCCGCGCGCAGGGCTTGCGCCGCCGCCTCCTGCTCGCTTGACAGCGCCTTGCCCCGTGAGGCGGAGACATCCGGCGGCTCAAAGGGCGCATCCTTCGGCAGCGCCACGGGGGAAAGCGCGCCTGCGTCAATCAGCCCGCGCACCACCGCCGGAGAAACACCTGCCAGCCGCGCCAGCTCCACCGCACTCAGGGCCGGGCCCTCGCCGGCCAGCGCCAGCACCTTTTCTCTTTGCGGCGTCATGCGCGCCGGGCGCGCGCCAGACGCCTTCCATGCCAGCCGCTCGCGCGCCGGGCGGAAGGCTTCTTTCGCGCGCAGGCACATGCGCAGCACCTGGCCCTTTTCGGCCACGTAGTAATGCGCAACCCATTCGACGAACCGGCGCTGCAAGGCGCTCATGGGAGGCAGACCGATCACCTCGCGGATGGCCCGCAGCTTGCGCTCCGGGGCGGCCTCGCGGACGGCCCAGACCACCCCGGTTTCCTCGCGCGGGCCCAGCGGCACGCGCACATAAGCGCCCGCGTTGAGAGATTGTTCACCCTCCATGCGGTAGGAATAGGGATGATCCAGCCGCAGCGGCAAAAGGACATCGGCGATTTTTTCCGTCTCCGCCATGCGGAGTATTTGCGGCGCTTTTGGCGGTGAAGTCCAGAATGAAATCACAAGACGCCACAAGCCTTTTCGGCCTTGACGACAGCGCGGCGAAAGCCGCCGGCGATTTTCTGGCGCACATGGGCCGCCTGCGCCGCGCCTCGCCCAGAACCATCGAAGCCTACGCCCGCGACCTGCGCCAGTTCGGCGCGTTTCTCAAGGATCATTTCGGCGCGCCTGCCTCCCTGGATGTGCTGATGGAGCTCAAGCCGCTGGATTTCCGCGCCTTTCTGGCCCACCGGCGCAAATCCGGCGCGGGCTCGCGCACCATCGCCCGCCAGCTGTCCACCCTGCGCTCCTTCTACAACTGGCTGGAGCGTGATCGCGGCATCTCCAATCCGGCCATTTCGGCGGTGCGCGGCCCGCACCTGCCCAGGGCCCTGCCACATCCGGTGAACGAAACGGAAGCCCGCGCCGCCCTCGATCTGGCGAAGGAAGGCGACGCGGAGCGCCCCGCCTGGATCGCGGCGCGTGATCTCGCCGTGCTCAGCCTGCTCTATGGCTGCGGCCTGCGCATATCGGAGGCGCTGGCCCTCACGCCGGAGGACATCGCGCCGCTTGTGGAGGGCCGGGCGGATATTCTCTCCATCACCGGCAAGGGCGGCAAGACGCGCCTTGTGCCCGTTCTGCCCGCCGTCACCGCCGCGCTGAAAGGTTATCTCGGCCTTGTTCCCCTTGTGCTGAAGCCCGGCGCACCGGTGTTTCGCGGCGCGCGCGGCGGCCCCTTGAGCCCGCGCGTCATCCAGCTGCTCACCGCCCGGCTGCGCGGCGCGCTGGGCCTGCCGGAGACCGCCACGCCGCACGCCCTGCGCCATTCCTTCGCCTCGCACCTGCTGGCGGCGGGCGCGGATTTGCGCGCCATTCAGGAGCTGCTCGGCCACGCCAGCCTCTCCACCACGCAGATATACACCCGGGTTGACGCCGCCGCCCTCATGGCTCAATACCGCAAGGCGCATCCCCGCGCCTGACTTGGCGGCCCTGGACACTCATGCCTGATTCGCTTTCCCTTCCCGCCCGCGCGGACGCCGTCATCATCGGCGGCGGCATCATCGGCGCGGCGGCGGCCTTCTGGCTGGCCCGCGCCGGGATGGATGTTGTCCTGTGCGAAAAGGGGCGCATCGGCGGCGAGCAGTCCGGGCGCAACTGGGGCTGGGTGCGCCGCATGGGGCGCGATCCCTCGGAACTGGAGCTGGCCGCCCGGGCGCTGGATCTGTGGCCCCGGCTGGAAAGGGATTTCGGCGTGAGCGCCGGGTTCGTGCGCTGCGGCATCAGCTATCTGTGCGCCACGGAGCGGGACATGGCGGCGCGCCTTGCGTGGTTCAGGAAACACGCCGGAGAGGCCGGAGGCGGCATCCGTCTCCTTGGTTCGCGCGAAACGGCGGCGCTTTTCCCGCGGGCCGGGGCGAAATTCGCCGGTTCGCTCTTCTCCCCCGGTGACGGACGCGCGGAACCGGAGAAAGCGACAAGGGCCTTCGCCAAGGCGGCCGGGCGCGAAGGCGCGCGCATTGTGGAAAATCTCGCTGTGCGCGATATCGAGACGGCGGCCGGATGCGTGAGCGGCGTCATCACCGAACGCGGCCCCATCGCCACGAAACGAGTCATTCTGGCCAGCGGCGTCTGGTCGCGCATGCTGTGCGAGAGGCTGGGGCTGCGTCTGCCGCAACTGGGCGTCATCAACTCCGCCCAGCGCACCGCGCCCCTGCCAAAGGGGCCGGAGATCACCGCCAGCGCCGGGGATTACGCCTTCCGCCGTGATCGCGGCGACGGATACGTCATCGCCCACGGGCGCTATTCGCAGACCATCCTCACCGGTCAGCACATCCGCTTTCTGCGCGATTTCCTGCCCGCCCTGGCCGCCGGATGGCGCGATCTGCCGCCGCGCGCCGCCAGCCCCTTTCAGCCCTGGGCGGCGCGCGCCAAATGGAAACCGGATCAGGTCAGCCCCTTCGAGCGCGTCCGCGTGCTTGATCCCGCCCCGTCGCGGGCCATCCTTGACGCCGCGCTGAACGCCGCCAGCCAGGATTTTCCCGTTTTCGGCAAGGCCCGCGTCATAACGCGCTGGGCCGGGGTCATCGATGTCCTGCCGGACGCCGTCCCCGTCATCGGCGGAGCCGGCCCCGAAGGGCTGGTGCTGGCCACCGGCTTTTCCGGCCACGGTTTCGGCCTGGCCCCGGCGGCGGGAGAGCTGGCCGCGCACATCCTCATGGGCGCGCCCCCGCGCGTATCGCCCGCTCCCTTCGCCTTCTCGCGCCTGAAAGGCGGCGGGCGCGGCGCTGGGCATTGAGCGCCTTTCGCCCAGCCGTCGCCCGTGCTATGGCTGGGCGGTCAACTTATAAGGTAAAAACACCGGGAGGCCCCCATGAGATTCTCCGGAAAGACCGCGATCGTCACCGGCGGCGCGCACGGCATCGGCAAGGCCTGCGCCAGACGCCTTGCGCAAGACGGCGCGCGCGTCATCATCGCCGACATCGACGACAAGGCCGGCGAGGCCGCCGCCAGGGAGATCGCGGGGGAAGGGCTCGATTGCGTCTACAAGTCCTGCGACGTGACCAGCAAGCTCGACGCGCGCAATCTGGTCAATTCGACGGTGAGCAAATATGGCAATCTGGATTTTCTCATTAACAACGCCGGCATCGTGCACGCGGCGGACTTCCTGGAGCTGAAGGAAGAGGATTTCGACCGCGTTCTGGCCGTCAATCTGAAGGGCTATTTCCTCATGGGCCAGGCCGCCGCCCGGCGCATGGTGGAGCAGGCGGAAATGGGCCGCGAGCCGGGCGCCATCGTCAACATGAGCTCGATCAACGCCGTGGTCTCCATTGCCAATCAGGTGCCCTATTCGGTCTCCAAGGGCGGCATCAACCAGCTCACCAAGGTCATGGCGCTGACGCTTGCGCCGCATGGTATCCGCGTCAACGCCATCGGCCCGGGATCCATCATGACCGAAATGCTCGCCGCCGTGGCCGACGACGAGGCCGCCAGACGCAAGATCCTCTCGCGCACGCCCATGGGCCGCATCGGTGATCCCGAGGAGATCGCCGCCATCGCCGCCTTCCTGTGCAGCAAGGACGCCTCATACATCACCGGCCAGTGCATCTACGCCGACGGCGGCCGCCTGCCGCTCAACTACACCGTGGAGCCGAACATGTAGGGGCGTTCCGCCTTCGCGGAGATGATGATTCCGGCAATACCCCGGCTACAGAGCACCGCACGCGAAAAAAGACCCGGAAACGCTTTCGCTTTCCGGGCCTTTTGATCAGCGTTTTCCAGCGCTCAAGGCACCGGGGCTCAGGCGGCCTTTTCGGCGGCCGCGGCCTCGGCCTTCTCGGCGGCGCTGTCGAGCACCTTTTCGATGTCGGCGATGGCGGTCTTTTCATCCGTCTTGCGCACCACGGCCACCTCGCGGCCAAGACGCGCCAGGGCGGCTTCATAGAGCTGGCGTTCGGAATAGGACTGCTCCGGCTGGCGTTCGGAGCGGAACAGGTCGCGCACCACCTCGGCCACGAACATGATGTCGCCGGAGTTGATCTTGGCCTCGTATTCCTGCGCCCGGCGCGACCACATGGTGCGCTTGACCTTCGGCTTGCCCTTGAGCACCTTCATGGCCTCGCCGATCATGTCCTTGCCGGAGAGCTTGCGCATGCCGATCTGCTCGCTCTTGTTGGTGGGCACGCGCAGACGCATCTTCTCTTTCTCGAAATCGATGACATAAAGCTCCAGCTTCATGCCGGCGATCTCCTGCTCCTCGATGTCGATGATCTTGCCGACGCCGTGGGACGGATAGACGATGAACTCGCCCGCCTTGAATTTCAGCTTTTTCGCGGTTGTCTTCTTGGCCGCCATGTTTTCGCTACCTCGCTGTTGCTGCCCGGCTCGCGCGCCGGGCGGGAAACATCCGCCTGTTGCTTCATCCTTGGAGGCCCCCGCCGGATCCACACCGGCAAGGCCCCGTTCCGTCCGCGCCATGTCAGGCCCGTGCGCCATGCGCACCCCGGGCAAGGCGGGCCGCCCTTTACGTCGCCGGAACAAACCCGGAGGATGACGCCTGCCCCTTTTTCCGTCCTGAATGCCGCGAACAGCGGATGAATGAAAAAACACCGGACCCGCGCATCCTCTGGAACGGCCCGGTTTCATGCCTGATTTCACAAGGCGCTCTTGTAGCATAAATT
>JALUFY010000205.1 GCA_027051995.1 Hyphomicrobiales bacterium | reverse complement strand
ACTACAGGGAAGAGGCCGGTGGCGGCGCGGTTTATGACATGCAATTGCCAACAATTTGAAAGCATATATCAATAATTGCATAACTTTACACAACGCAATTATTGATATATAAATCTGGATATGAATGATTTGTCTATACGCTGCGTTCCCTCTCAGGGGCTGCCCGCCAAGGTGCTGAAAAGCCTTGAGGAGCGTTTCCGCATCGCCCATCTGCTGGTGGATGAATCGGGTCATGTTGTCAGCCTCGGCGGCGTCCTGCTGGAGAAGCTCATCGGCTCCCTGGACGGCGGGGAAGAGGGCTGCCGGCTGGCCGTGGGCGTCAATCTGGCCTCCGTCTGCCCGCCGCTGAGCGATCCGCCGGAGCACATCAATGGCCGCTGGGGGCGCAAGGTGGCCGTTTCCGTCACGCCGCTGGATGATGGCGGCAGGCTCTATCTGTTCCGCGATGAGACCACCGACGATCTGGCCGGAAAGGCCCTTCGCGAGGCCGCCAGCGAGGCCGAGGCGGCCCGCCGCGCCCGCCATGTCTTCATGTCGCAGACGGCGCACGACTTCCGCACGCCCCTGAGCCTCATTCTTGGCAACGCCGGCCTGCTGCTCGATCCCTCAAACGCGGACAACATCACCCCGGAAACGGCGCTGGCGCTGGAAACCATCCGCGACGCCGGAGAAGTCCTGCTGAAAAACGTCAACGACATGCTGGAACGCATGCGGGCCGAAGCCGGCAAAATCACCGCCGATCCCGACCGCTACATGCTCGCGCCCCTGCTTTACGCCGTCCTCGACGGCTATCAGGTGGAGATCGACAACCGCAACATCCGTCTGGACATGGAAGACGGCCTGCGCCGCAAGCTCACCGGCGTTTATGTCCACGTGGACAGGGTGCTGATGCGCAAGGCCCTCTCGCATCTGCTGGGATACATCCTCGCCATCTGCGGCCCCGGCGCGGAGATAGCTATATCCGCCCGCCTTCAGGCCAGGTCGGTGACGCTGAACCTCGTCTTTCCCACCGGCATCTATGATCCTGAAAAGGTGCTGGAGGCCTTCGAGACGTCCACCCACCTGCCGGAGCTGGATCTGACGGGGCTGGCCAGCAATCACGCCTTGCCGCTGGCCCGCCAGCTTGTCGCGCTGCATGGCGGCAAACTCTCCATGTCCCGCGCGCGCGGCCGCGCCGTGCGCCTGGCCCTGCGCCTGCCGGTGCTGAAAAAGCGCGCCAGACCGGCCCGCGAATCCGCCGCCGGCGATGCCCGCCCCGCCGCCTGAAGCCTTGTCCCTGTGTCTTTCGGCGGCCGGGATACCTCCCGCCTTTTCCTTTTGCCATGCCCGCCGCATCGCCTATAATGCCGCCCGTTGTATCGCCACAGACCGGGGAGTGATATTCATGCGCCTTGATGACGAACGCCAGAGTGACAACATCGAAGACCGCAGGAGCCAGGGCGGCGGATTCGGTTTTCCCGGCGGCGGCGGGCCGCGCATCCGCGTCGGGGCGCGGCGCGGCGGCATGGGGATCGGCGGCATCATCCTGCTGCTGGCGCTGAGCTATTTCATGGGCGTCAATCCGCTGGACATGATATTCGGCGGCGGCGGCGCGGGGCTTTCGCCCACGTCCCAGCGCGATGTCTCCACCCGCCAGATACCGGGTGGCGCACCCGCCAATGACGCCGGCAAGGTCTTCGCCGCCAAGGTGCTGCACACCACCGAGCGCACATGGAGCAGGATCTTTCAGAACGAGCTTCACAAGACCTACGTGAAGCCCACCCTTGTGCTCTTCAGGGGCCGCGTGCGCTCCGCCTGCGGCATGGCCTCCGCCGCCATGGGGCCGTTTTACTGTCCCGGCGACCGGAAGGTCTATCTCGACCTGTCCTTCTATGACGACATGAAGCGCAAGCTCGGCGCGTCCGGCGATTTCGCCCAAGCCTATGTCATCGCTCACGAGGTCGGCCATCACGTGCAAAACCTGCTGGGCATAGCGGGCAAGGTCGCCGCCGCCCGCCAGCGCGTATCAAAGGCCCGCGCCAACGCGCTGTCCGTGCGCATGGAATTGCAGGCCGATTGTCTGGCCGGCGTATGGGGCAGGGACAACCGCGATATTCTGGACGCGGGCGACATCGAGGAGGCGCTCAACGCCGCCGCCGCCATTGGCGATGACCGCCTTCAACGCCGCGCGCAAGGCTATGTCGTGCCCGAAAGCTTTACCCACGGCACATCCGCCCAGCGCGTGCGCTGGTTCAAACGCGGCTTCGAAAGCGGCAGCATCCGCGCCTGCGACACCTTCGCCGCGGACAGGCTCTAGGCCTTCGCGGGAGGCTTGCGAGGAAATACGCGTCGTTCCCTTGATGTGCGCGGTGGTGTCCGGGGGAATATTGCAAGCAGGAGGCGAGTCAACCTGCTGGGATAACTGCCTTTAAGAGTCAGATATAATTACATATTCGTCATTGCCGGGCTTGTCCCGGCAATCCAGGGCCAAGAGTACATGCGGGTGTATGAAGCGCCGAACATGGCCCAAAACGGAGGCAGTGCCGTATGGCTTTCCTTCTGTTCGCATCCCCTTTTCGCTCAACGGCAGGGAGCAAAACAGCCGTCGCCTTAACCGGCGGCGCAATCCGCCCTGGATGCCCGGCACAAGGCCGGGCATGACGGAAGAATTTGATATTACTGTAAAAAAATCACCTCTCGCAGGGGCTGTGCCAGCCACTTACTTAAAGGAAAGGACAGAGGCGCACAGCCGTTGTATGCCGAAGTCACGTTGTTTCTTGCGGCTAGGCCGGCTTTGAATTTTCTCAGGACACCAATGCGCTTATAAAGGAGATGACGAATCCGGTGATTGCCCAAAAGCTGAAGCCCGCCCTCAATGCATGGAGGCCGGCAGAACGAGCACCAGCCAGGGAATCAGGGTGAGCAGTAAAAGGCGGATGATGTCCATGATCCAGAAGGGGGTCACGCCCCTGAAGATGGTGCCGGTGGTCACATCGCCCACCACGCCCTTGAGCACGAAGACGTTGAGCCCCACCGGCGGCGTGATCAGCGAGATTTCCGTGACCACCACCACGATGATGCCGAACCACACCGGATCGAACCCCAGCGAGGTGATCAGCGGGAAGAAGATGGGCACAGTCAGCAGCAGCATGGACAGGGATTCAAAAATCGTGCCCAGCAGGATATAGACCAGCAGGATCATCAGCATGACGCCCATCGGCGGCAGGCCAAGACCCGTCACCGCCGCCTTCAGCGCGTCCGGCAGCCCCGCCAGATTAACGAAGTTGGAGAAGATCCACGCCCCGATGAGCACCGAGAAAAGCTGCGCCGTGGTGTGCGCCGTCTCCGTCAGCACCTCGACGATGTCGCGCCAGCGCAGGCCGCGCCGCGCCAGGGCGATGAGAAAGGCCCCCATGGCCCCCATGCCCGCCGCCTCGGTGGGCGAGAAGGTCAGGTTGAGCGGCGCGAAATCGAACAGCCCGTAGAGCCCGCCGATGACGCCGATGAACAGCAGAAGAACCGCCCACACGCCCTTGAAGGCGGCGATTTTCTCCGCCCTGCTCAGCGGCGCGCCCGCCGGGCCCGCCTTGGGATTGCGCCATACCGTCCAGCGCACCGCCAGCAGATAGAAGAACACGCCCAGAAGCCCCGGCACGATGCCCGCCATGAACAGCTTGCCG
>JALUFY010000204.1 GCA_027051995.1 Hyphomicrobiales bacterium | reverse complement strand
GTTTCCACCCCGCCTTGCGCATGAGACAGGCGCGGGTTCAAACCCGCGCGAAACCGTTCCGGGCGGGGATCAATCCCCGCCCGGCATGACAGGCCTTCGCGGGGCCTATTGCGGGACGGGGTTTTCAAACCCCGCATGTAATGTTACGGAATGGATTGAAAATCCCTTCCGGCGGTAGCCGGAAACGGCGCATCGTGATAAGCACGAATGATGTGTGTGAAGGCTGAACAAACTTTGGCGCAAAGCGTCGCCTTCATGGAGGATGAGATGATCGTTTCTTTCGTGGACGGGCGGCGGATCGCCGTGCCGCTGGCGTGGTTCCCGCGTCTCGCCGCCGCGTCGCGGGCGCAGTTGGAGAACTGGGAGCTGCCCGGCGGCGGAGAGGGCATCCACTGGCCCGGTCTGGACGAGGACATCAGCGTCGCCGGCCTCCTGCGCGGGGAGAGAGCGGCGGGCTGAACGCGGCCCGTCATCCCGCTACTTCGTCATGCCCGGACTTGTTCCGGGCATCCAGGGCGGCAGGCGTCGGGCTGGCGGGATTGCTCAGGGCGGGCGGCAGGCCCTGGTGTGGGGGCTCTGGATTGCCGGGACAAGCCCGGCAATGACGAAAGAGCGGTATTTCAAGGGTTGGAATTATTGTTGCGGGACGGGGTTACAAACCCCGTATGTAACGTTACAGAAGGGGATGAAATCCCCTTCCGGCATGGAGAGTGATTGGCGCACAGCAGGCACGGCGGTGCTGAATGGCGACTTTGAAAGGCGTTTCTCTCTTCCTCTTGTGTGAAATGTGGCGGCGTGGACTGTCATGACCTCCTGAGCAAGCCGCCCCTGGATACCCGGGACAAGCCCGGGTATGACGTTGAGGGTGGCATGACGAGGAGGGAAATCACTCCGGCGCTGGCAGGGTGAGGCCCGGGGCCTTTTTGATCAGCTGGGTTGTCCGGCCCGAGATGTTGCGGGCCTTGAAGGTGTAGACGGCCTTGCGGATGAAGCCATCATCCTTCCTGATCCAGTATTTGTTGTGATATTCGATTTTCATGCCCTGCCGGTGGGTATAATCGCCCTCGACCGTATCGAAAGCCGCGCCGTCCAGCGTCTCCTGGCCGCATCTGGCGTTGCGCGCGGTTTTGGCGTTTTCTTGCAGCGCCTTCAGCTTCGCTTGCGGGCTCTGCCCCTGCATCTCGCGCGCCTTCTTCCAGGTCTTGCCCTTGTCGGCGGAGGTGTAGAGCACGCCCTTGTAACCCAGCGACCAGGGGGCATTGGCCGGCTTGAGCATCTTTGTCATCCAGTGACCGGAGTTCAGGCTGTAATGCATGTTCTCCATGGCCGGCGCGCCCTTGTATTGCTGGGTGACGTGGATCTTGACCGGCCCCTTTTCGCTCACGTCCGTCAGGATCTTCACGAATCTGTCCAGACATTCATCCGCCGTGGCCACGGCGGGCTGAAGAGCGGCGGAGAAAATCACGGCGGCTGTGATGAAGGCTTTCATGGCGGCGTTTCCGTTTCAGGCCGAGGCTGATGAGTTATTATAACAAGTTCTGGAGGATACTGCGTTCAAATCAGGGTGATTATCCTGCCATGCGAAAAGTGGCGCCTTGTCCCCGACCCGGGTCAGTCATTTCCCCGGATCAAACAACGAAACAGGTAGTGACGAGGCAGCGGTCCTTTAGCGGGGGAACTCATGATGGTGCGCTAATGCAGGGAGCACACCCTGCCCCCCACGGAGAATTCTATCCTTCGTGGAACGGGATGCGCAATCCCGCGCCGGAAAGGTTCCGGCCGGGCCTTATCCCCGCCAGCGGTGTTCGGGCAGGATGAGGCCTTTCGCGCCCTTGAAGGCGTCTGGCGTGAGCTCCGCATAGAGCAGGCGGGCGGGGTCGAAGGGGCCGGGCATGAGAAGGCGGCCCTCCGGGACGGGCGAAAACCCGTGACGGGCGTAATAGGGGGCGTCTCCCACCAGGATGACCAGCCTGTGGCCCTTTTCGCGCGCGGCGGCCAGGCCATGCGCCAGCAGTTTGCCGCCCAGGCCCTTGCCCTGAAAATCCGGATGCACGGCCAGCGGGCCGAGCAGCAGGGCCTTGCGGCCATCGCCGGTGATCCTCAGCGGCCAGAAGGAAATGACGCCGGCCAGCGCGCCGCTTCCTTCGTCATGGGCGGTGAAGGAGAGCCCCCCGGCGGGCCTTGCGCCCTCGCGCAGCCGGTATGAGGTATTCAACCGCCGCGCGGTTCCGAAGGCGGCGTCGAGCAGGTCTTCGGCGCGGGCGTCATGCGCGCCGGGCGTGATGATGAAATCCGTCATGAAACACAATGCGGACAGGAATGTTCCGCTCTCCCGGTATGATTTTGAAAACAGGCGGGAACCGGAGCGGAAGATGGTTCAGGATGCTTCCGGGCCCCGCGGGCGGCGGGCGCACGCGGGTATCGCGCGCAAGGCGCGGGTTCGTCGCCGCAATGTGCCGGGGCCGAAGGCCATGAGAGATGCTCCTGAACTTGATGTCCGGGGCAGCTTTTAGCACCAGCCGCGGGCGCGGGCAAGGCCGAGGAGCATGTCCGCCGCCTTGCGGGAGTCTTCCACTCGCGGCCAGCCGGCCATGAACTTGCGCGCCCATGTCATCTGCCGCTTGGCGTATTGGCGGGTGCGGGTGATGGTTTCTTCCCCGGCCTCGCGCATGGAGATTTCGCCGCTCAGGGCGCGGGCGATGGGGCGCACGCCGAGCGCCTTCATGGCCGGCAGAGAGGGGTCAAGGCGGCGGGCCATGAGGGCGCGCACCTCATCCGCCGCGCCCTGCTCCATCATGACGGCGAAGCGCCGGGCGATGCGTTCGCGCAGAACATCGCGCGGCGGGGCGGCGAGAACGCGCAGAACCTGTGCCTCCGCCAGCGGGGCGGGGGGCTGGCCGCCGCCCTTGTGAAAGTCCTCCAGAGAGCGCCCGGTGGCGCGTTTGACGGAGATGGCGCGGATCAGCCTCTGGCGGTCAAGCCCCGCGTCCAGCCCCAATCTGGCGGCCTGGGCGCGCAGGGCGGATGTGTCCCGCGCCATGAGTTCATCGCGCAGGGCGGCGGGCACATCGGGGATGTCCGCCAGGCCTTCTTCCAGGGCGCGGAAATAGAGCCCCGTGCCGCCGGTGAAGATGGGGATGCGGCCCTTGTCCCAGGCGTCCCGCGCCGCCTTTCGCGCATCAGTCAGCCATTGTCCGGCGGAATAGCGCATGGCCGGATCAACATGGCCGTAGAGCGCGTGGGGGGCCGCCGCCTCGTCGGCGGGTGATGGGCGGGCGGTGAGCACGCGCAGGCCGGAATAGACCTGCATGGAATCGGCGTTGACGATCACCCCGTCCAGCGCCCGGGCCAGGGCGAGCGCGGCGGATGACTTGCCCGAAGCCGTCGGCCCTGCGATAAGGATGGCGCGTTTGAGCTTTCCCATGAATCATTCCCGCGAAACATTGCGCTGACAATCATGCAACCGGCAGATCACGTTATCGTTCTCATCGCCGCGCCCGGCAAGGCCGAAATCGGCGAGGAGGCCCTGGAGCCGGCTCTTTCGGCCATCGCGCCCTTCAATCCGGAGCTGCGCTGGCTGGACGAGGCGGGCCATGAGGCGGCGGAAATCGCCTTCACGCCGCCGCCGGCCAGCCACTTTTCGCCGCGCTCGCTGGAGGAGCGG
>JALUFY010000203.1 GCA_027051995.1 Hyphomicrobiales bacterium | reverse complement strand
CAGGCGCCTTCTGCGCCGGCGCGGCGCTGCCCTCCGCGCTGGCGCAGAAGGCGCCTGCCCTGCCCTTCTCCATTCCCAGCTTCAACAGCACCGGGGACTGGATGAAGAGTTTTTCCGATCCGAAGTGGAACAAGATGTTTTCCGCCGCGCCGTCGGCCAATCAGCTCTCGGCCTTCATGGGCATTCTGTCCAATCCGAAGATGATGGAAGGCATGCTGAACATGGCCAATCCGGAGCTGATGAGCTCCTGGATGCAGGCGGCCACCAATCCGGTGTTCTTCAACGCCATCATGAGCATGGGCAACCCGGCGATGATGAACAACTACATCGGCATGCTGGGCAATCCCAGGCTGCTGGATTCGATCACCAGGATGGGTGATCCGAAGCTGCTCGCGCCGATGATGAACATCATGACGAATCCGTCCTTCATCAAGGGCATGACGAAGATGGCCGATCCGAAGCTCGTCGGCAACTACATGAAGATCATGGCCGACCCGAAGATGTTCGACGCGCTGACGAAGATGGCCGATCCGAAGCTGATGGAAAGCTACATGAAGGTCATGTCCAATCCAGAGTTCATGAAGCAGGCCATGAAGATGGCAGATCCGAAGACCATGGAAGGCTTCATGAAGATGGCCGCCGATCCGAAATACATGGAGAACATGAGCAAGCTGGCCAACGGTGACATCTACAAGGATTTCCTCAAGCTGATGCTCGATCCGCAGTGGTATTCCACCATGATGGGGATGATGGATCCGGCGATCATGCAGCAGTGGATGACCATGATGATGAAGCCGGAGATGATGGATTCCATGATGAAGATGATGGATCCCAATCTCATGGTGCAGTTCATGCGCGCCTCCTTCGCCATCATGAACGCCGCGCCAGGGGCGCTGGGCGTCAAGCCGCCCAGCGAGATGAAGCAGCAGGGCCGGTGATGATGATGAACAGTAACGAGGGAGCGACAGGGATGAACAGGATATGGGTGATGCTGGCCGGGGCGGTCTTCGCCTGCGGGCTAGCGCTGGGCGGACAGGCCGGAGCGCAGGAGATGGACAAGGCCACCGCCGGGATGAACGCCAAGACCTTCTTCAAGGGCGAGCCGGCCATCAAACAGCGCCTGCCGGAACAGTCGGGCTGGTTCCAGATGCCCGCCGGAGCGAAGGAGAAGCACGAAAAGAACATGTTCTCGCCGCCGCTGTCGGCGGAGGCCAAGATGAAGGCCATGCAGTCGCTGATGTATTACAACCCCTTCTCGCTGCGGCAGATGATCAATTTCATGGCGGCCAAGAAGAAGGCGGCCAAGGGGCTCTCCTTCGAGGACGTGGTGGAATCGCTGAAGACCAAGGGCAACGAGCTGAACATGAAGTTCGTCGGCGTCTCCACGCCTTACAAGATCATCCGCCAGATCTACCGCAAGGATTATCCGAGGGTGGAGATCTATTCCTTCTGCGATCTGGAGACGCTGGCGCGCATTCTCGAATATTCGCCGGAGTTCATCGTCTTCATTCCATGCAAGATCGCGGTGATGGAAGACGGCAAGGGCGGCATCTGGCTGGTCACGCTGGACTGGGACGTGCGCTGGATGGACACATCGCCCAACCCCAACCGCATCTCGGACGATCTGCGCAAGCGCGCCCTGTCGGTGCGCGCCCGCCTGGAGAAGATGATGGAGGCCGCCGCGACGGGCGATTTCTAGCCATTCCGCTCTCCAGAACGCCAAAAAAATGGCCGCGCGTTAACCTGCGCGGCCGTTTTTTGCTGACTTTCGCTATAATCACGGCGTATTTTCCCAGCATGTTCCTGGGGGCTGGAAACCATGAAGAATCAGGGGAAAGACTGCCCAATGAAGAAAACCGCCCTTCTCATCGCCGCCAGCCTGACGCTGAGCGCCGCCATCGCACTGCCCGCCGCCGCCCAGGTGGACATCATGAGCCAGATCGGCGCCATCGTGGAGAAATCCACCAACGAGCTGGCGGTGCAGATCAATCTCTCCGGCAAGCAGCGGATGCTGACGCAGAAGATGTCCAAGGAGGCCATGCTGGTGGCGCTCGGCGTGGAGCCGGAGAAAAACCGCGAAAACCTGAAAAAGACAATGGCGCTGTTCGAGCGCACGCTGAAGGGCCTCAAGGACGGCGACAAGGGGCTGCGTCTGGCCAGAACCTTCCAGCCCGGCATCCGCAAGCAGCTGGATGTGGTCATGGGCCTGTGGAAGGATTTCAAGCCGCTGGTGGCGAAAGTGGCCCAGGGCAAGGCGGACAAGGCCACCCTGCTGGCCATCTCGAAGAAGAATCTGCCGCTTTTGGCGCAAATGAACAAGGCGGTGAAGATGTATGAGAAGGCATCCGGCTCCGACACCGCCGATCTGGCGGTGGTCATCAACCTCTCCGGCCGCCAGCGCATGCTCACCCAGAAGATGTCCAAGGAGTTCTTCCTCATCGCCCTTGGCGTGGACAAGCAGACCAACCGCAACAATCTGAACAAGACGGCGGCGTTGTTCGACCGCACCCTGAAGGGGCTGAAGGACGGGGACAAGGAACAGGGCCTGCCGGGCACGAAGGATCCGAAAATCCGCGCCCAGCTGGAAAAGGTGGAGGCCCTGTGGAAGGATTTCTACCCGCTGCTGAAGAAGCCCGCCACGCCGGCCAGCATCAAGGTGGTGGCGGAGAAGAACCTGCCGCTGCTGCGCGAGATGAACAAGGCGGTGAAGATGTATGAGGAAAGCTGGTAGGCGCGGGGCGCTATGCGGCGTTCCGGAGCGGCGGGTTTTCGCGCCCTGCCCCGCCCCGGCCCGGGGCGGGCGGTGATTGATTTCATGGGCGGCAATGGCCATATTCCGGGTGGAGAATCATCTGCCGCGGGAGCCCGGTCATCGCCGCCATCGCCATTACTCAACTGAACGTCACGGACTTTCGCAACTACGCCTCAGCGCGCGTCGCGGCGGATGCGCGCATGATCGTGCTGACGGGGCCGAACGGGGCGGGAAAGACCAATCTCTTGGAGGCGCTCTCCCTGCTGGCGCCGGGGCGCGGGCTGCGGCGGGCGGCCTTCGCCGACATGGCGCGGGCCAATGGCGCGGGCGGCTGGGCGGTGGCCGCGCAACTGGATGGCATGGAAGGGCCGGTGCGCATCGGCGCGGCCTGGGACGGCGCGGGCGAAGGCTCCGGCGGGCGCAGGCTGATGATCGCCGGCAAGGCGGCGAAATCCGCCGGGGCTTTAGGGGCGCACGCGCGGGTGAACTGGCTGACGCCGGCCATGGACAGGCTGTTCACCGGCCCCGAAGGCGAGCGGCGGCGTTTCATCGACAGGCTGACGGCGGCGCTCGATCCGGGACACGCGGCGCGCGCGGCGGCGCTGGAGCGGCTTTTGCGCCAGCGCAACCGGCTTTTGGAGGACATCCCGGCCAATGCCGGGTGGCTGGATGCGCTGGAGGCGCAGCTGGCCGGGGCGGCCGTTTCGGTGGCGGCGGCGCGGCTGGCGGCGCTGGAGGCGCTGAAGGGCGGCATGGCGGCGGTGGAAAAGACCGGCGGGGCTTTCCCTTTCGCCGCGCTGGCGCTACAAGGAACAGTGGAGAATCAGCTGGCGGAGACGCCCGCCGTCCGGGTGGAGGATTCGCTGCGCGAGGCCCTGGCGCGGTCACGCCATGTGGACGCCGCCGCCACCGAAA
>JALUFY010000202.1 GCA_027051995.1 Hyphomicrobiales bacterium | reverse complement strand
CAATATCCACCAGGGTGGAGAACAGAACGCCAAGCTGGGTAATGGTGTTCTCCGGTATGGAGAGGGTGCGGCGCAGGAAATGGCCGGTATGGGTGTTCCTGTCCAGCGCCGCGCGCACGGCGGCGTCGGCCAGGTGATGCAGCAGATACAGCCCGGTGACGATGGCGCCGGTGAGAATGGTCTGGGTGGTGATGAAGTGCGCCAGGGCGACATATCCGGCGGCCAGCGCCAGCAGGACGGCGAGCAGAAGCACGAGCAGCGGATGGAAGACATAGCGCGTCCAGCCGAAGAAGTAGCGGGCTTCCGCGCTGGACGCCTCGCTCTCCTCCATCGGCCCGGCCTGCCTGACGCGGATCGCGAAAAGCCCCATGAGCGCGACATAGAGCAAGGAGACAAGGGCGCTCCAGGCCACGGAGAAGCCGACCGGCAGAAAAAGGATTTCCGCCAGCTTGCCCATGACGAAATCAAGGCCGTAGAGAAAGGCGATTCCGGAAGCCAGCCTGTAGGCCCCGCGCGCGTCCGCGTTGCTGATGTTCACCAGCCGCATATGCGGGGCCTCCGGGCGGAAGACGCCGCGCGCCAGGGCGGCCACGACGACCGCGAACATCAGGGCGGAGGTGACGGCGTCCAGCAGCCGCGTGATGCGCGGCGAGGGCGCGCCCAGGGCGAAGACCGCCGCGTTTAGCACCAGAAGCAGGATGAAGACCACCACCGCCGAATAAATGGCGACGCGCAAGGCGCGCCACAAACGGCGCAAATCGTCGATTTCCGCGCCCGCCTCTATCGGCCTGCGCCAGCGCCGCCAGACGTAAATCAGCAGCAGGATGGACATGGCGAAGAGCGCCAGCACGCCCACGGGCAGATAACCGCCGCTTCCTCCCGTGCTCGGCCAGTTCGACAAAAGCACCTTCAGGCGGGTGAAGAAATCCGGTAGGGCGGCCATGCCATCCAGCCACAGAAGCGGATTGAGAATCGAGCGGGCCGGCTTGAAAACGCCGGAAAAGAACATTTCGCGCTGGCGCGCCGCCGCCGTGCGCGAAAGCTGCGCGCTCTCCAGCGCCAGAAGCTCCAGTTTCTTGCTGTCGGCGTTGAAGCGCTTGAGAATGCCGTCCAGGGCCTTGCGGCGGGCGGCGATCGCGGGGTCCTCGCTGGCCGGATCCTTCGGCGCGGGGCCCAGGGTCTTCAGCTGTCTGGCGGCCGCCGCGGCGGGCTCTTCCAGGGTCTTGCGGGCGGAGAGGATTTTCAGCCGCAGCTTGTCCAGCGCGTTGCGCTGTTTGCCGAGCTCCTCCATGGAGATGTCCGGGCGGGCGATCTTTCCGCGCGCGGCGGCCAGGCTCTTCTCGATTTCCGGAATCAGGCGTTCGACGCGCGAGGCCTTGAGCAGAGCCTCCTCGAAGCCGTTGGCCACCGAAGATGCTGCCGGCGCGGCCGGTTTTCTGGCCTTGACGGCCAGCGTCTTGCGGATGGCCTGAACCTTCAGAGACGAAGGCGGGGGCTCCTGCGCGGCGGCGTATCGTGCGGCCAGCCCCGACAGCACGGCGAGCGCCAGGATCAGGAGGATGCCCCGGCAGGCCATCGCCGCGTGGCGGCGGATTCCCCGGATGTGTGTCATTGTCGCGCTTCCCTGCCCTGCCGCCCCTCATGGCGAATCATGGAACGAATGATGCCCGCTCGCGCGGGATCAGACAAGACGGCTCTGCTCGACGGCGGCGGCGATGAAGGAGGCGAACAGCGGATGCGGCGCGAAGGGGCGCGACTTCAGCTCCGGATGATACTGAACGGCGATGAACCACGGATGATCGGGATATTCGACGATCTCCGGCAGCAGGCCGTCCGGAGACAGCCCGGAGAAGAGCAGCCCCGCCTTCTCCAGCGCCTCGCGGTAGCGCATGTTGACCTCGTAGCGGTGGCGGTGGCGCTCGGAGATTTCCGTTGCGCCATAGATGCGCGCAACATGCGAGCCCTCCCTGAGCCGGGCCTTGTAGGCGCCAAGGCGCATGGTGCCGCCAAGGTCGCCGCCCTGGGCGCGCTCTTCCAGCTCGCCCTCGCGCATCCATTCGGTCATCAGGCCGACGACCGGCTCCTCGCATTCGCCGAATTCCGTCGAGCAGGCCTTTTCAATGCCGGCCAGGTTGCGCGCCGCCTCCAGCACCGCCATCTGCATGCCGAAGCAGATGCCGAAATAGGGCACCTTGCGCTCGCGGGCGAACTTGACGGCCATGATCTTGCCTTCCGCGCCGCGCTCGCCGAAGCCGCCGGGCACCAGGATGCCATGCACGCCCTCAAGGTATGGCGCGGGGTCTTCCTTCTCGAAGACCTCCGATTCGATCCACTTCAGGTTGACCTTGACCTTGTTGGCGATGCCGCCGTGGGTGAGCGCCTCCATGAGCGACTTGTAGGCGTCCAGCAGGCCGGTGTATTTGCCCACCACGGCGATGGTCACCTCGCCCTCCGGGTTGTGGATGGCCTCCGAGATGGCCTGCCAGCGGCTCATGTCCAGGGCCGGCGGCTCCTCGATGCCGAAGGCGTGCAGCACCTCGTCATCAAGCCCCTCGTCGTGATAGGCGGCGGGCACGTCATAGATGGAGGACACATCCAGCGCCTGGATGACGGCGGTTGGCCGCACGTTGCAGAACAGGGCGATCTTGCGCCGCTCGTTTTGCGGAATCTCGCGGTCGGCGCGGCACAGGAGGATGTCGGGCTGGATGCCGATGGAGCGCAGCTCCTTGACCGAATGCTGGGTGGGCTTGGTCTTCAGCTCGTGGGCAGCCGGGATCCAGGGCACCAGCGTCAGATGCATGTAGATGCACTGGCGCGGCTCCAGCTCGTTGCCCAGCTGGCGGATGGCCTCGAAGAAGGGCAGCGCCTCGATGTCGCCCACCGTGCCGCCGATCTCGCAGAGCACGAAATCGTAATCCTCGTTGCCCTCCAGAACGAAATTCTTGATCTCGTCGGTGACGTGCGGAATGACCTGCACGGTGGCCCCGAGATAGTCGCCCCGGCGCTCCTTGGTGATGATGTTCTGGTAGATGCGCCCGGTGGTGATGTTGTCCTGCTGGTTGGCCGAGCGCCCCGTGAAGCGCTCGTAGTGGCCAAGATCGAGATCGGTTTCGGCCCCGTCGTCGGTGACGAAGACCTCGCCGTGCTGATAGGGGCTCATGGTGCCCGGATCGACGTTGAGATAGGGATCGAGCTTGCGCAGCCGCACGCGGTATCCGCGCGCCTGCAACAGGGCCCCAAGCGCGGCCGAGGCAAGTCCTTTTCCAAGGGAGGAAACCACGCCGCCAGTGATGAAAATATATCGCGCCATGGGAATACAGCTTTACCGATTCGATTGATCCGCGCAAAGGGCAAATCGCCCTTTTTCACCAGCCAAATGAAAAGGAGCGGAAAATCCGCTCCTTGCATGTCGTGATCACGGTTTGACCGGCACTTGCGGCCCCGCCGGTTTTTGCGGAGCGGCGGGCCTGGCCGGAGCCGTTTGCGCGGGCGCCGTCCCCACCTTGCCGTTGACCTGATCGAACACCGATCCGGGGCGCTCGGCGCGCACCGAGAGCACCGTCAGGGCGATGGAGGTGATGAAAAAGGCGGTGGCCAGAATGGCCGTGGTGCGCGTCAGCGCGCTGGCCGCGCCACGGGCGGAAAACAGCGACCCGGACGACGAGGAGCCGATGCCCAGCGC
>JALUFY010000201.1 GCA_027051995.1 Hyphomicrobiales bacterium | reverse complement strand
CGCCGGCCAGAATGCGCGGGCCGACAAGGTATTTCATCGGATTGGCCGACAGGGTGGTCAGGGCGTCGATCTGCTCGGTGACGCGCATGGTGCCCAGCTCGGCGGCGATGGCGGCGGAGACGCGCCCGGCCACCATGAGCCCGGCCAGCACGGGGCCCAGCTCGCGGGTGATGCCCAGGGCGACGATGGAGGAGACGAGGTTCTCCGCGTTGAAGCGCGAGCCGCCGATGTAGATTTGCAGGGCCAGCACGCCGCCGGTGAAAAAGGCCGTCAGGCCGACGACGGGCAAAGAATTGTAGCCGATGCGCATGATCTGGATGAGAATCTGGCGCACATACCAGCGCGGGGTCAGGCCGATGAGCAGGCTGTCGCGCAGGAAAAAGACCAGCCGCCCGGTCTCGGCCAGAAGATGCAGGGTGACGCGGCCAATCTGGGCGAGAGGGTTCACGGGCGCTCCATGTGATGTTTTCCGCGTGATGCTTTCCGCACATACCCCGCCGGATCAGGATTCGGCGGGGGAGTAGAGACGAGTATAGCGCATTCCCAGGGATGTCAAAATCTCGTAGGGGATCGTGCCGGCCCATTTGGCCAGTTCGTCCACCGTGACATGGGCCCCCATGACCTCGGCGCGCATGCCGCGCACGGCGAAATCCGCGTCCACGTCGGTCACGTCCACGGTGATGCTGTCCATGGAGACGCGGCCCACCACCGGGGCATACTGGCCGCCGATGCAGACCTGGGCGGGGCCGTCATGGGCCGGCCAGCTCAGCGAGCGCAGATAGCCGTCGGCGTAGCCCAGGCCGAGGATGGCCAGTTTCGTGGGCCGCGCCGCCGTCCATGTGGCGGAATAGCCGACGGTTTCGCCCGGCTCCACGTTTCGCACCTGAAGGATGGGCGCATAGAGCGAGACCACCGGCTTCATCGGGTTGGGGCGGCCGGAGAAGGGATTGCCGCCATACAGGGCGATGCCGGGGCGCACCAGCCCGTGGGTGAAGCCCTCGCCGAGAAACGTGCCGGGCGAATTGGCCAGGCTCGCCGGGGCGTCCGGCAGCAGGGCGCGCAATTCATCGAAGCGGGCGCGCTGGCGGGCGTTCATTTCATGGCCCGGCTCGTCGCCGCAGGCCAGATGGCTCATGACCAGGGTGAGGCGGAAGGACGTCAGCAGCCCGGCTCTGGCGGCCAGACGGCGCACATCCGCCGCGGAGAGGCCAAGGCGGGAGATGCCCGTATCGGCATGCACGGCGGCCGGCAGACGCGCCTCGGCCGTCTTGCAGTATTCGGCCCATTCGGCGATTTCCTCAAGGCTGGCCAGGGCCGGGCGCAGGGCGTGTTCGCCATAAAAGGCCGCCTGACCGGGCAGCAAACCGTCGAGAACATAGACGACCGCCTCGGGCAAGATGGCGCGCAGGGCCGCGCCCTCATGCGGCAGCGCCACGAAAAAGGTGCGGCATCCGGCGCTCCACAGGGCGCGCGCGGCAGGCTCCAGTCCCAGGCCGTAGGCATCGGCCTTGACGGTGGCGGCGCACTGGGCGGGCGCGGCCTTTTTGGCCATGAAGCGCCAGTTGTCCGCCAGGGCGGCCAGATCGATGCTCAATACGCCCCCGGCCAGTTCCGGGCTGGCGGGCGGCGGCGTCATCCAGTTGCAATTGTCCGTGGTCACGACTTTCCCCTCACGCCCCCAGCGTCCCCGTTTCAATCAAACGAATCCCCATGCCCATCCGCATGTGAGAAAAGGACCATGAGCGTGACGCAATTGTGGCGGATTGACGCATTCGGGGGCAAGCGGCGCTCCCGGCAAGACCGGCGGGCAGAATGCACGCATCTGTCCTTTCCTTCAAGTGAGCGGCTGGGATCCCTCTTCCAAAGTGTGATAATCTTGCAATAATATCAAGCAGTTCGTCATGCCCGGCCTTGTGCCGGGCATCCAGGGCGGCTTACTCCGCAGGTTATGGTGGCAGCTACAATGCGCCTTGCAACAGGATAAAAGGGATACGACAGAAAGGGCGGCATACGGCGCCGGCTTTGCTTTTTGGCCGCGTCAGGCGTTTCACATCCGCATGTGCTCTTGGCCCTGGATTGCCGGGACAGGCCCGGCAATGACGATTGTTTAATCATATCAGATGGTTACCAAATACTCTCCGAGAAGAGAATTTCACCCCTGAGTGAACGGTTCTTCCAGATTACCACCGCGCCTTCGCGGAGACGACGAATCTGGTGTCAATTGGAAAAACAGGTTGCGGCTGGCGGGCAGAATGCGCGCGGCCCTTGCGCCCCCTAATCCATCTGCTCAGGCAGATAGTCGTCGCGGGCGAGGTTGCCGAATTTGGTCAGCAGGCCGTCGAACTGCACGGGGACGGTGCCGGTGGGGCCGTGGCGCTGCTTGCCGATGATGATTTCGGCGATGCCGTGAACGCGGGCCATTTCGTCCTGCCAGGTATTGAATTCCGGCGTGTTGGGCGCCGGCTGCTTGCGGCCGATGTAATATTCCTCGCGGAAGAGGAAGAGCACCACGTCGGCGTCCTGCTCGATGGAGCCCGACTCGCGCAAATCCGCCAGCTGGGGCTTCTTGTCGTCGCGGCTTTCGACCTGGCGGGAGAGCTGCGAGAGGGCGATGATGGGCACGTTCAGCTCCTTGGCCAGAGCCTTCAGGCCGGTGGTGATCTCGGTCACTTCCTGCACCCTGCCCTCGCTGGCGCGGCGGGCCGAGCCGGCGAGCAGTTGCAGATAGTCCAGCACGATGAGGCCCAGGCCATGCTGGCGCTTGATGCGCCGCGCCCGGGCTGCCACCTGGGCGATGGTCAAACCGCCGGTGTCGTCGATGTAGAGCGGCAGGGTGGATATCTCCTCGGAAACCTCCACCAGGCGGTTGAACTGGCTTTCGTCGATCTTGCCGCGGCGGATTTCGTTCGAGGGGATGCCGGCCTCGGAGGAGATGATGCGGGTGGCCAGCTGCTCGGCGGACATTTCCAGCGAGAAGAAGGCGACGACGCCGCCGGAGGCGGCATGCGGCGATTCCTCCGCCTGGGCCGGATCCCAGGCGCGGGCGACATGATAGGCGATGTTGGTGGCCAGGGCCGTCTTGCCCATGGCGGGGCGGCCGGCCAGAATGATGAGGTCGGAGGGCTGTAGCCCGCCCAGTTTCTCGTCCAGATCCTTCAGGCCCGTGGAGAGGCCGGACAAGCCCCCGTCGCGCTTGTAGGCGGCGGCGGCCATGTCTATGGCCTCCTTCATGGCCTCGGAGAAGGTGGCGAAGCCCTGGCCGAAGCGGGCTTCCTCGGCCACTTCGTAGAGCGCCTTTTCCGTCTCCTCGATGATATTGCTGACGGGCGTTTGCGCATCGGGGCTGCGGGCCTCGGCGACAAGGTCCGTGCCGATTTCCATGAGGGCGCGGCGGCGCGCCAGCTCGTAGATTTCGCGGGCGTAGTCGGTGATGCTGATGAGCGGCGCGGCGGCGGCGGCCAGGCGGGCCAGATAGGCGGCGGCCCCGCCCAGATCGTTCATGGCCTCGTCTTCGCGGAAATAGGGCAGCAGCGTGACCGGGGTGACGGTGTGGCCGCGCCCGATCATCTCCGCAATGGTTTCATAAAGGCGCGCGTGCAGCCCTTCGGCGAAATGTTCCGGCTTGAGAAAGGCGCTGATCCTGTCCAGCGCGTTGTTGCTGGCCAGAATGGCGCCGATCACGGCCATCTCCGCCTC
>JALUFY010000200.1 GCA_027051995.1 Hyphomicrobiales bacterium | reverse complement strand
TGGAATACATCGACCGCTGGTCACTGCTGTTCGATCTCTACATCATCCTCAAGACGCCCTTCTCGCTGCTCTCCTCCTCCAACGCCAGGAACGCCTATTGAGCAGTCCCCGCCGCCGGATAATCCTTGCATCCCGGCCGCGCATGCGCCATGTTACATGTAACTACGGCGGAAACGGAGGTGAGTGATGAACGCCCGTCCCGGCGCGAAGTCCACGGCGCAGAGAGTGCGCGCCTTTCGCGAAAGGATGCGCGCCAGGGGCCTGCGCCCGGTTCAGATATGGCTGCCCGACACCCGCACGGAGCAATTCGCCAGACAGGCGCGGGAACAGTCGCTCGCCGTGGCCCGTTCGGCCCGCGCGCGGGTGGATCAGGACTTCATCGACGCCATTTCGGAGCCCGGTGGCGAATGAGGCGTGCCGAGGTCTGGACGGTATCGGCGCGCGGCGGTTACGCCGGAAAGCCGCGCCCGGCGGTCATCGTTCAGGATGACCATTTCAGTTCGCTGCCGTCCGTCACCATCTGCGTCTTCACCACCGATGAAACGGATGCCCCGCTGTTTCGTATTCTCGTCGAACCCGATGGGAAAAACGGGCTGGAGAAACCCTCGCGCATCATGGCCGACAAGATCACCACCGTGCCAAGGGACAAGCTGGGCAGGCGCATCGGCCGGCTCTCGCGGCGCGACATGACCCGCCTGGAGCGGGCGCTCGCGGTGTTTCTCGGCATGGCGTGAGGCTTTTGTTTTCCCTTGTCCGGCGGAAAAAATCCTGTAAACCGGAGTAGTTGCCGCAACCGCCTGTCTGGAGCCTTCATGCCTCTGCCGGTGAATCTGCCCAATATCATCACCATCGCCCGCATGCTCATGGTACCGCTGACGGTCTGGCTGATCATCGCCGGGCGGCACGAGCTGGCCTTTTTCGTCTTCATCCTGGCCGGCGTCTCCGACGGCGTGGACGGCTTCATCGCCAAGCGCTTCAACATGCGCACCGAGCTTGGCGCCTGGCTCGATCCGCTGGCCGACAAGCTGCTGCTCGTCTCCATCTATGTCACCCTGGGCGTCATGGACAAGCTGCCCGCCTGGCTGGCCATTCTCGTCGTCTCGCGCGATGTGCTCATCATGGGCGGGGTGGTGCTGGCCTGGCTGCTGGACGCGCCGGTGCGCATGAAGCCGCTGTGGACATCCAAGCTCAACACCACGGTGCAGATCATCTTCGCCGGGGCCTTTCTGTTCTTCCTCGGCAACGATTGGCCGGTGGACAGGCTGGTGATATACGGCGCGCCCGCCGTGGCGGCTTTGACGATCGTCTCCGGCGCGCTATATCTCAGGGACTGGCTGCGCCACATGACGGATGTGAACGGCGCCCATTGACGCGGAAAGGGCGCGGAACGCGAAAAAGGCAATGACGCTGAAATCCCAAATCCTCTTCTGGCTGGCCATTCTGGCGCTGCTGGTGCTCGGCATGTGGCTGGTGGGCGACATCATGCCCCCCTTCATCGCCGGCATGGCGCTGGCCTATTTCCTCGATCCGCTGGCCGACCGGCTGGAGGCCATCGGCCTGCCGCGTCTGGCGGCCACCTCGGTGATCCTGGCGCTGGCGCTCGTCCTCTTCCTTGGCGTCTTTATCCTGCTGGCGCCGCTGCTGGCGCATCAGTTCAGCCAGTTCATGGACAACCTGCCCGGCTATATCGCCACCCTGACGAAACTGTTCAACGATTCCGCCCCCGGCTGGCTCAAGGACGTTATAGCGAAGGCATCCAGCGGCGATACGGCCAACGGCGCGGCCATCGCGGCGAAGACCGCCAGCTGGCTGGGCGCGGTGCTGAAATCGGTGTGGAGCGGCTCCAAGGCGCTGTTCAACATCCTCTCCCTCATGGTCATCACCCCCATCGTGCTGTTCTACATGCTCAACGACTGGGACCGCATGGTGGCCATCGTCGATGGCTGGCTGCCGCGCCGGCACGCCGAAACCATCCGCGGCATCGCCCGCGACATCGACACGGCCATGGCCGGCTTCATTCGCGGCCAGGGCACGGTGTGCCTGATCCTCGGCATTTTCTACGCCATCACGCTGGTCGGCGCGGGGCTGCATTTCGGCCTGCTCATCGGGCTGACGGCGGGCTTTCTCAGCTTCATCCCCTATGTGGGCTCCACCATCGGCCTGCTGCTTTCGGTGGGCATGGCGCTGGTGCAGTTCTGGCCGGAGTGGACGCATGTGCTGATCGTGCTGGGCATCTTCGCCGTTGGCCAGTTCATGGAGGGCAACTTCCTCTCGCCCAATCTGGTGGGCGGGCGCATCGGCCTGCATCCGGTGTGGATGATGTTCGCGCTGATGGCCTTCGGCTATCTCTTCGGCTTCGCCGGTTTGCTGCTCGCCGTGCCGCTGGCGGCGGCCATCCGCGTCATCGTCAAGTATGCCCTGCGCCAGTATCTGAAAAGCCCGCTTTATCTGGGAGACGGCGAGGGCGGCGAAAACGGCGAGGAAAACGCCGCGCTCCCTGATGAACCCGGAAAAGACCCCGCATGAGCACCTCTCCGCCCGCCCAGCTCGCCTTTGATCTGCCCGCCGAGCCCGGCATGAGCCGCGATGATTTCTTCGTCACCGGGGCCAACCGCGCCGCCCTGGAGATGGTGGAAGGCTGGCCCGCCGGGGAAGCGTCTTCGCCCCTGCTGGCGCTCATCGGCCCGCCCGGCTCCGGCAAGACCCATCTGGCCCACATCTGGCGCGCCCGCACCGGCGCGCTCACCGCCGGGCCGGACGATGTGACCGCCGAAAATCTGCCCGCGCTGCTCTCCGCCGGCCATCTCGTTCTGGAGGACATGCCCTCCGCCGGCCTCGATGAAACGGCCATGTTTCATCTCGTCAACATGGCCAGGGAGTCGGGGGCGGCCATCCTGCTCACCTCGCGCATGTTCCCCGCGCGATGGCCGGTGGCCCTGCCTGATCTGAAAAGCCGCCTCAGGGCCGCCCAGCTGGCCGAATTGGGCGCGCCGGACGATGATCTTTTGCGCGCCGTTCTGGTCAAGCTCTTCACCGACCGCCAGATCCGCCCGGCCGAGGGCGTCATCAGCTACATGCTTACCCGCATGGAGCGCTCACTGGCCGCCGCCCGCGATCTGGTGGAGGAGATCGACCGGCGCGCCCTTCAGGAGCGGGCCAACATCACGATCCCTTTCGTCTCCCGCCTCATGCGCGAAATGAGCGAGCCGGGCCTGTTCGACGGGCAAGGCGGCGCCTCCTGACCGCGCCGCGTGCGCGCGCCCCGCGCCATTCGCCGCACGCCGGGAGGTTTTCATCCGCGCCGCGCCGGGCTATTGTCGCCTCATGGAGGGCAGGTCATGAACGAAAACATCGCCGTTGGCGAGACGATCGGCTGGTTTCTGCCGGACAGCGCGGAGCGGCTGTGCACTCCGCCGTTCGACGCGCTGGAGCCGGGCGAAACCCCAAGCCTGAAGGATCCGCGCCGCTTCATCAACCGCGAGCTGAGCTGGCTGGGCTTCAACATGCGGGTGCTGGAGGAGGCGCGCAACATGCGCCATCCGCTGCTTGAGCGGCTGCGCTTTCTGTCCATTTCCGGCAACAATCTGGACGAGTTCTTCATGGTGCGCGTCGCCGGCCTCGTGGGCCAGGTGCGCGCCGGCATCACCGAGACGTCACAGGACGGCCTCACCCCGCTGGAGCAGCTGCGCAAGGTGCGC
>JALUFY010000199.1 GCA_027051995.1 Hyphomicrobiales bacterium | reverse complement strand
GATGATCCCCTCGCCCGGCGCGGTGAACAGCGATGCGGCGATGGCCAGACTGTCGAGAACATTGGGCGCGCGCAGGACATGCGCCGGATCGATGGCCCAGCCATGCCGCGCCTCGAACCAGCCGGAAAGCGCGGCGAACAGGCCATCGGGCACTGCCTCATAGCCGAAGACGCCATGCGCGAGCCTGCGACGCATTGCCTCCCGGATGACCGGAGCCGCCCGGAAATCCATATCCGCCACGTCAGCAGGAAACACCCTGCCCTCATCCGTTCCCGCCTGACGCCATTTCAGCGCCGGAACATCATGACGCCGTATCTCTTCGTCGAAATCGAACAAATGTCTCCGGCCCATCCCCATACCCCGCCCTTTCGCGTCAGGAATTTCGCATATCTGTGACGCGCCAGCTTCATGTCAGCATATTACAAATCATGGCAGACCGTCATGGCGAAGAATACACACATTTCGCCAAGCTGGCGCAGCGCAATTCTTCAAACCAGCCCATGGCGCCCGGGCGGCGGGTTTCACGCCTGCCGTTTTCTCTTTTCATGGGCCAAGCCTTCTGGCGCGCGGGGGCAAATCGCGCTATGGCGATGGCATGTCCGGCACTCCTCTCATATGGGCGCTGACCGGCGCGCGGCGGGGCGACAACGCGCAGGTGCTGGCGCTGGCCCACGCGGCGCATGAGCGCACGGGCGCGCGGGTGATCGAGAAGCCCTTGCGCTACAATGCCTTGCGCCTTTTGCCCAACAATCTGATTCCGCCCTCGCTGGCGGTGCTGGAGAAAGGCCGCCGGGCGGGCGTGAGCGCCCCGCCGTGGCCTGATCTGGTAATCGGCGCGGGAAGACGGCCTGTTCCCGTGGGCCGCTGGATCGCGCAACGCTCCGGGGGGCGGACGCGGCTTGTCTGGCTTGGGCGGCCGCGCGCGCCGCTGGCTCTGTTCGATCTGGTGCTGACGACGGCGCAATACGGGCTGCCTGAAGAGCGCAACGTGATCATGCTCGATCTGCCGCCGGCCGCCGCGCCGGCCGCACCGGAGGGGCTGGCGCGCTGGCGGGAGAAGTTTTCCGCTCTGCCCGGGCCGTTGACGGCGGTGCTCGTTGGCGGGGGGCGCTGGCCGGTTCTGTTCGACGCCTCGGACGCGGCGCGCCTGGGGCGCATGGTGGAAGAGGAGCGGGCGCGCCTTGGCGGGGCCTGGATCGTCTCCACCTCGCCGCGCACCGGGCAGCGGCAGGCCAGGGCGCTGCACGAGACGCTGAAGAAACCGGGGTATTTCTATTACTGGCGCGACGGGATGGAGGCGCGGGACAATCCGCACCGGGCGCTGCTGGCGCTGGCGGACCGCTTCATCGTCACCGCCGATTCCGCCTCGATGATCGCCGAGGCGGTGCGCACGGGCAGGCCGGTGACGGTATTTCCGGTGCGCCGGGCCGCTCTCGCGCCGCGCTGGCGGGCCGGCAAGGGGCTGGCGCGAAAGCTCGCCGCTTCCGGCTGGCTGTCACCGCCGCGCGACATGGAGGCCTTTGTGGAACGCCTGCGGCGGGCCGGGGCCGTGCGCCCGCCGGAGCGGGGCGATGAGGCCTTGAGGCCCGGATGGCGGGAAAGGGGGCTGGACGCGGCGCTGGCGCGCATTGAAGAGATGCTGAAATCCTGATACATCACGGCACCGGAATATGTTGATGTTTTTCGTCAAGGAGGGAAACTCATGGGCTTTCAATACGAAGGCAGGGAAATCGAGACGGACAAGAACGGCTTTCTGGTCAATACAGGCGACTGGAGCGAGGATCTCGCCAGAGCCATGGCCGAGGCCGAGGGCATCGAGCTGACGGACAAGCACTGGGATCTGATCAATTACCTGCGCGAGGAGTATTTCGAGAACGGCGGCAATCAGCCCAACACGCGCACAATCATCAAGGCGATGGGCAAGATCTGGGGCGAGAAGCCCAAGCAGAAGGATCTCTATGATCTCTTCCCGCTCGATCCCTCCAAGCAGGCGGCGCGCATCGCGGGCCTGCCGGAGAGCAAGCGCAAGGGCGGCTATTAAGGGCAGCCGGCCGGTCAAATCGTGCGAAAGCGCATGGGCCCGGGGAGAACGTCTTCCCGGGCCTTTTGTTTGCGGGCGCGGGAGAGGGCCAAGGTCTGTGCCGGAACATGAACAGGGGCCAAGGATAACCATGCGAGCGTCATTTTCTTGCCTTTTGTCCGGGTAATGACTATCTCTAATAATGGAGAGGGGGTTGCGTCCGGTTCATCAACACAGGGAGTGATCCTCATGAGCGGAAAGATTTTTGGCAAACTCGGTCTCGGCGCGGCCCTGGCTGGCGCGTTGGCGCTCGCCGTGACGGTTTCGGCGCCGGAGCCGGCGAAGGCGGCGTCCAAGACGGGCAATTTCTTCCTCGGGGCGCTGGCGGGCGCGGCGACCGTTGCGGTGCTTTCCTCAGCCGCTCGGGCGAGCAAGCGGCGCTATCGCCGGCGCAGGGTTTATTATGGGCATCCGCGCCCCTGGACGGCGGCTTGGTATGACTACTGCTCGGCGCGCTACCGCAGCTTCAATCCCGATACGGGCTATTACCGCACCTACAGCGGGCGGTACCGCTTCTGCCGATAAGCCCGGGCAGACGGCCCGTCATGAACAAACCCGGCGGTGGAGCTCCGCCGGGTTTTGCCGCTTTTGCTCCAGAGGATGCCTCTCCGGGCCGGGGCGGCATCATGCCCTGATGGGGTAACAGGGCGTGGCGGCCAGTGGGGCGCGTCAGGGAACGGCGCGGGAAAACGGCTGCATCGGCCGGCATGAGCCGGTTATGCACAGGCGCGCCATTTGGCTTTGGTCAAGGACGCCCGCATGAGGGCGATGGCATGACATCCACGGCGTCAACAAGGGAGAGCGGATCATGCTTGCGGGCGTGTTGAAAGCGGCTCTAACGGGATGTGTGCTCGTCATGGGCGTGGCGGACGCGGATGCCGGGGAGAAGGCGCGGCAAACGCCGGTGATGGCGCGGGAGGATGCGGCCGCCGGGATCAGGGACAGTCTGGCGCGGGCCGATGCCCTGCGCGGCGCGCGGCGGATTGACGAGGCGCTGGCTCTCTTGCGCAAGGCGCGCGATGCGGCGCGCAAGGCGGGCGAAAAGGCGCTGCTTTACAAAATCCACGTCCGCATGGGCGGGCTTGATCTGGCGCGCGGCGATTCCGGGGCGGCGATGGCGGATTTCGACGCGGCGCGAAAGACGGCGCGGGAGCTGGCCGATGCGGGCAAGCGCCCGGCGCTGTGGCTGCACGAGGTTCATGCCTGTTACAACCGCATCGGCGACATCGGCATGAACCTGCGCGGCGTGGAGCAGGCGGGCGCGGCCTATCAGGCGGGCCTGCGCGTGGCGCGGCGCATGGTGGCGCTGGAGCCGGAGGAGGCGGAATGGAAAATGGATCTGGTGCGCTCGCTGGGCAAGACGGCGGTCATCGGCGCGGGGCCGCCGGAGAATCTGGATGAGGCGCTGGATATCCTGCGGGAGCTTGACAAAAAGGGCCAACTGACCCCGGCGCGCCGCTTCTGGGCCGAGCGCATCCGCCAGGCCCTGAGCCGGCTGAAACGCAAGCGGGGGAAATAGGCATTTCGCGACGCCCCAATGGCAGCCTGCCCGCAAAGTGTTTTTCCCGGACATCTGACCAGGCAGGCGCATTCAGCGCGTCAGATTTCATCTCCGGCAAACACGTCAAGCCCCCAC
>JALUFY010000198.1 GCA_027051995.1 Hyphomicrobiales bacterium | reverse complement strand
GACCTTTACCCCGCACACCCCGGGCAGGCGCTCAAGTTCGGCCAGGGAACCGGCGTTCTCCGCCGTTGCCCCGGCGTAGAAGGCGAAATCGCAATACATCCGCCCCGTGGCGCGGCGCACCTTGTCTTCGATGGCCGCCCGCGTGGTGGTGGCCGGTGATGTGTTGGGCATCTCGAAAACGCCCGTCACCCCGCCGAGGACGGCCGCCTTCGAGCCTGTCTCCAGATCTTCCTTGTGTTCGCCTCCCGGCTCGCGGAAATGCACTTGCGTGTCGATGACGCCGGGCAGAACATGCAGCCCGGAACAGTCGATCACCTCCCGCCCCGCCGAAGCGTCCAGATCGCCAATGGCCGCGATGCGCCCTTCGCGCACGCCGATGTCCGCCCGGACAATGCCGGACGGCGAAACGATCCGGCCGTTTTTCAAAAGCAGCGCGAAGGTGCTTCCCATGATCTTTGCTCCAGGGTTTTTCACAGTGTATGGAATAACACATGAACCGCATCAATGATTCAATGCCTCATTTGCTCCCCGCCCGCGCCGTGCTGGAAATCTCCGGCTCGGAAGCGCGCGATTATCTGCAATCGCTGGTGACGAATGACGCTGGCCGCCTGAAGGCCGGGCAGGCCATGTGGGCCGGGCTGCTCACCCCGCGGGGCAAGATCCTCTTCGATTTCTTCATCCTCGATGCGGGGGATGACCGCTTCCTGCTCGATGTGGCGGCGGATATGAGGGATGCGCTGGCGCAAAGGCTCGCCATGTATAAACTGCGCCGCGCCGTGGAGATCGCCCCGCGTGACGATCTGGCCGTGGCGGCGGGCGCGGCGGAGGGGGCGCTGGCCGTCTTCGATGATCCGCGCTTCGCGGCCATGGGCCGGCGCGCCATCATCCCGGCGGAAAGGGCCGAAGGCCTCCCGGATGATGCGGCGGCTTATGAAACCCGGCGCATTTCCCTGGGCCTGCCCGATTCGGACGCCGACATCGGCTCCGGAAAACTCTTTCCCCACGAGGCCAATTTCGATCAGCTGAACGGCGTGAGCTTCACCAAGGGCTGTTACGTGGGCCAGGAAGTGGTCTCGCGCATGCAGCACAGGGGCACGGCGCGCAACCGCCTGCTGCCGGTTTCCGCCGAAGCGCCCCTGAAGCCGGAGACGAAGATTACCGGCGCGGACAAGCCCATCGGCGAGGTCACATCCGTATCGGGCAGGCGCGCCATTGCGCTCATCCGCCTGGATCGCGCCGCCGCCGCCATCGATGCGGGCGCGCCCCTGCTGGCCGGGGACATCCCCGTCCGCCTCGTGCGCCCCGAGTGGGCCAGCTTCGATGTGCCGGGGGCCTGATGGCGATTGGCTGGGAAGAGGATGTGATCGTCCATGACGACGGCCTGGCCCGCTGCGGCTGGTGCGGGCGCGATGCGCTTTATATGGCCTATCACGACGCCGAATGGGGCGTGCCGGAGCGCGATGGCAAGAGACTCTATGAAAAATTCACCCTGGACGCCTTTCAGGCCGGGTTGTCCTGGCTGACCATCCTGAAGAAACGGGAGAGCTTCCGCCGCGCCTTCGCCGGGTTCGATCTTGAAACCATCGCGGGCTGGGGCGAGGCCGATGTCGCGCGCCTGATGAATGATGCCGGGATTGTGCGCAACAGGCTGAAAATCGAGGCCGCCATCACCAATGCCCGCGCCGTGTGCGATATGGGCGGCGCGCGGGCCTTTTCCGCTTTCCTGTGGGAGTTCACCGGCGGCGAACCCTTGCGAAACAACCCGCGCGGCAAGGCGGATGTGCCCGCCAGCACGCCGCTGGCGGAGAAGATCTCCAGGGAGATGAAGCAGCGCGGCTTCCGCTTCTGCGGCCCCACCATCGTTTATGCCTTCATGCAGGCGGTGGGCCTGGTCAACGATCATCTGACGAGCTGCCACCGCCACGCCGCCGTGGCCGCCCCGGGAGGGCCCGCCGCATGAGCCAGCGCAAGGCAGCCCCCTTCCGCGCCTGGCAGCGCATGCTGTCCGGCCGCAGGCTCGATCTGCTCGATCCCTCGCCGCTCGATATCGAGATCGAGGACATCGCCCACGGCCTGGCCCGCGTCGCCCGCTGGAACGGCCAGACGACGGGCGCGCACGCCTTTTCCGTCGCCCAGCATTGCGTGCTGGTGGAGGCCCTGGTGACGCGCTTCAGGCCGGATGTGGAGCGCCGCTGGCGGCTGGCCGCCCTGCTGCATGACGCGCCCGAATACGTCATCGGCGACATGATCAGCCCCTTCAAGGCCGCCCTCGGCGTCGATTACAAGGATTTCGAGCACAGGCTGGAGGCCGCCATCCATCTGCGCTATGGCCTGCCCGCCGCCCTGCCGCAATGGGTGAAAAAGCTCATCAAGCGCGCCGACCGCGCCTCGGCCTTTCTCGAGGCGGTGCAGCTGGCCGGCTTTTCCGAGGCCGAGGCGGCGCGTTTCTTTGGCCGTCCGCGCGGCCTCAAGGGCCCCGGCGTGGAGCGCTTTTTCGCCCTTGAGCCCTGGGAGCCGGACAGGGCCAAGGCGGAGATGATCCGCCGCTTCAATCAATTGCGATAGATTTGAAAAATGGCGTCTTGAAAACAAGGAGGCTCCGGTTCCTTGCGGAGCCGGAGCCTTTCCCGCCCGGAAGACCGGGGGCGATTTTCCCAGGCGGGAATGCCCTTGTTTATGACGCTCATGCCCGGATGACATGAAACATTGTCCGTACACTAAGTGACCGCGTGCGGAGCTGTCAATCGCCCTGATGGCGCGGGAAACAGTAAATTTGTCTCATGCCATATCGTCAACCAGTGAGGCGCGCACGTTTTCCGGCGCGATGGTCTCGTGCCGGTAGCCCGGATGATCGATCCCGGCGGCGATTTGCGCGCCCGCCCTGGCGTCCTTCGCCATCTCGTCCGTCAGCTCGAAGCGCAGGAAATGCACCGACGAGGTCTTTGTTTCGTCCGTGCGCTCCAGATCCTCGTTGGCGATGGCGTAAACCTTGTCATGATCGCCCACGCGCACCCAGACCGTGTCCTCGATGCCCTTCAGCTCCGCCAGCCGTTTCTGCCGCTCGGCCACGTCTTCGTATTCGATCATGAAGGTGGCCTTCCAGTTGCGCCCGTCGGGGATGAGCGGATTGTAGACATCCAGCTCGTCCTGAATGCCTTCCGGCTCGAAGACCCGCTCGATGCGCAGCATCTCCTGAATCTGATACTGCATGGTGAGCCTGTCCTCGAAATAGAGGGTGGCGTTTGGGCCGATGGGCAGGGCGCGGTTTTTCTTGTGCGCCATGACCCGGGTGCGGAATTGCGGCCGCGCGGCGGCGTATTCCTCCAGGGACATCAGATCGTCCCGCGTCAGATGCGGCATGGTGCGCTCCTTTCAATCGTGCGACAGGGGTTTGTCGGTGAACAGCCAGTCGCGCAGTTCGCGGTCGAAGGCCGGGTCGCGGCGGCGGATCCATTCCAGCACCATGGCGGCGTGCTCCTTTTCCTCGTCGCGGTTGTGCTTGAGAATGGCGCGCAAATCGTCATCGGCGCAGGCGTCCATGCGCTGGTTGTACCAGTCCACCGCCTCCAGCTCCTCCATCAGCGAAACAATGGCGCGGTGCATGTCGCGGGTTTCGGCTTTCAGCTCTTCCACCGGCTCGTGATATCCTTCATTGGCCATGATAGCGTCTCCTCGTTTCATATGATCGTGTCATATCCCGTAGGCCCTGCGCAGCAGGGTGATGGG
>JALUFY010000197.1 GCA_027051995.1 Hyphomicrobiales bacterium | reverse complement strand
GGGTTCGCATGTCACCCGCGCCTCATTGAGCGGCGTCATGGCCTCCGGCCAGCCGGTGACGCTGGATATCGCGCCCGCCGCCAGCGGCCAGCGCCGCCTGCGCATCGTCTCCAGCGACGCGGGCGCCGTTCTGCGCGCCGCCGGGCTCTATTCCAAGGTGCATGGCGGCAGGCTCGATTTTTCCGCCCTGCTGGCCCCGCCGCCATCCAGCAGCGTGCGCCGCGGCCTGCTGATCATGAAGAAGTTCGCCGTGCGCAATGAAACGCGGCTGACAAGCATCGCCCGCAAGGGCAGGGGAAAGAACGGCGCGCGCGGCCCAAGGCGCGGCCTGTTTTTCCGCAAGCTGACCTTGCCGTTTTCCACCGACGAGCATTTCCTGCGCATCGGCAACGCGCTGATCAAGGGTGATGAAATCGGCGCTTCAGCCAATGGCCTGATCCGCAAGTCCGACAAGGCCATGGACATCGGCGGCACCATCATCCCGGCCTATGCGCTCAACGCCGCCATCGGCCATGTGCCCCTGCTGGGCCAGCTCCTGACCGGCGGCAGGGGGCAGGGCGTTTTTGGCCTCACCTTCGCCTTGCGGGGCACCATGAACAGGCCGAAATTCCTCGTCAATCCGGCCTCGGCCATCGCGCCGGGCATCCTGCGCGGCCTGTTCGACATCGGCGGCCACAACGTCAATCCCGACGGCACGCCCATGCGCCGCAAGCCAAGGGGCCGCAACAGCCGCGCCAACATCACCGGCGGCGGTTGACAGAAAAAAACCGGGGAGGTTCCGTATCCGGCGTCCGTCTGCTCAGGCCCTCGCGGCCGCCGAATCCACCAGCCGGCCGATCCACTCCGCCCCCGGCTTGCCGTGGAAATAGCCATTGGCGAAGGGAAAGGGCAGGGCCAGATCATCCAGCGCCCGCCCCGCCGCTTCTGGCTCGATTTCGCCATCGGCCAGCGCCCGGAAGATGCCGGCCACCCTCACCATGTCGCAATCCTGCGGCGACAGGCGCAACGCGGCCACGCCCATCTCCGCCAGAGCACGCGCCTCGCCCGCCAGGTTCAGGCAGGCGTGCGACATGGTCTGGATGCCATTGACTGCCAGGAAGGGCTCGTCGTCCAGCGTTTTCAGATCCATGCCGTTGGCGTCCTTCTCGCAGACGAACTGGCAGCCGTCCTTGGACAGATTGTGCACCCGCGCGTGATAGCAGCGCGCCGAAACCGCCAGCGGCATGCGCCCGAAGGCCATGACCTCCGTCTCCACGCCCAGCTCCCCGGCGGCCTTCGTCAGCGCCGCGATGGCCTCTTCGCCAAGCTCCGGCGGCAGGCAGACGCGCGCCGCCCCCTTGCGCGCCAGAAAGCCCAGCGTGGCCTCGTTGTAGATGTTGATGAACGGCCCGGCCATGAAGGGCGCGCCGTCCATGTGCGCCAGCGCCGAGATGTCGTTGATCTCCACCAGCGCTTCCCCGGCCATCTCCGCCACGGCCCGCACGGCCTTGCGCTCGGCCTTGTTCATCACCAGCGCCAGGGTGGAGAAGATCACCTCCTTGCCCGCCGCCATCAGCCGCTCCGCCACCTCCGGCAGCACCGGCTCGAAAAACGGCAGCCGCTTGGCGCAGACCACCTCGCCCAGACAGACGGCGTCCACCTCCGCCTCGTCTGCGATGCGGAAATAGAAGTCCCGCCATTTCTCCGCCGGCCAGTTGAACAGCACCGGCCCCAGTGTGATCTTCATGCGCTTCGTGCTCTGTTGTCCGTCATCGGTTGTTTGTTCGTCATACCCGGGCTTGTCCCGGGTATCCAGGGCGGCGGGCCCGGGAGCTTGCGGCCCTGGATTGCCGGGACGATGCCCGGCAATGACGGGTATGAGCCCCGGCTCTCCCGCCGCTCTCACCGCCAGGTCTTGCGATAGACGCCTTCGGTTTCCTGCGTTCCCTCGCTGAGTGAGGCCAGCGAGGTATGGGCCGCCTCGCCGCTTTCCAGCGCGTCCACGGCGCGGCGGAAGTCGCTCACCACCTTGCGCACATAGGCCTTGGAGCGCTGCCGCCCCTCGATCTTCAGCGCCGTCACCCCGGCCTTGGCGAATTCGCCCAGCATGTCCACGGCGTTCAGGCTCGTCGGATCCTCGAAGACGTAGAGTTTGCGCCCGCCGGCCTCGAAGCGCCCCTTGCACAGGGTCGGATAGCCCGCCTTCTCGCCGGCGGCGAAGGTGTTGATGGTGAATTCGCCAAGTCTGGAGACCATCTCGCCCCCCTCGCGCTCGCTGTAGGCCACGTGCGAGGGCGGCGAGCACACGCCGTTCATGTTCGGCGACTTGCCCGTCGCGTAGGACGACAGAAGACACCGCCCCTCGGCCATGACGCACAGCCCGCCGAAGACGAAAACTTCCGTCTCGCAATCGATTTCGGCGTTCAAGGCCGCGATCTCCGGCAGCGTCAGCACCCGGGGCAGCACCACGCGTTTGACGCCGAATTCGCGCACGTAGAAGCCGATGGCCTCCGGCGAGGAGGCCGATGCCTGCACCGAAAGATGCAGCCGCTGGCCGGGATGCTTGCGCGCCGCGTAATCGGCCACCCCCAGATCGGCCAGGATCAGCGCGTCCGCGCCCATGGAGGCGGCGTCGTCCACCGCCTGCTCCCATAGCGCCATGCGGCCCGCCTGGGCGAAGGTGTTGATGGCCACCAGCACCTTCGCGCCCCGCTCGTGAGCATAGGCAATGGCCTCTTCCAGCTCCTTGCGCGAGAAGTTCAGGCCGGGAAAGTTGCGCGCGTTGGTCTCGTCGCGAAAGCCGCAATAGACGGCGTGCGCGCCCGCGTCCACCGCCTCGCGCAAGCTCGATGGCGTCCCCGCCGGGCAGACCAGCTCCAGGCTCATGACGCGCCCTCCGCGCCGCGCCCGCCGTCTTCGCCCGCGCCGTCATGCGCGCCTGCCTTGTCATGCGCCCGCCCGGCGGCCGCCCGCGCCGCCCCGGCGATGCGCGCCGCCGCCTCCAGCAGTGGAACGGCCCGTTTGCGCAGCGCCGCCAGCACCCCCGCGAAGGGGCCAAGCAACGCCTCGGTTTCCTCCACCAGGTCGATGCCTGCGTCGTCGATGGCGTTGCGCAGCGCCAGCACGGCCTCGGTGTCGCCCTCGATCACGATGTCGCGCGAGAAGAACAGCGCATCGCCGTCTTCTTCTCCATTGACCATGGAAATCAGCTTCGGCAGCGGCCCGCGCACCGCCGCTTCCCAGACCACCGCCTCGCCGCGCCGGTGCGGGGTCAGAAGAGGGCGCTCCGCGTCCGGCCGCATGATGAAGATCACCGGCAGATCGACCGGATCGATGAGAAACCGCCGCCGCCCGTATTCTCCCAGCCGCTCGAACATCTCCGGGTGCCTGCGCAGCATCCCGGCGATCAGCTGCTGAAACACCGGCCGCAACAGCCCAGGCGGTGGCGCGGGCAGCCTGCCCACGAACCCCGGCAACCTCTCCGGCAATGACAAGGCCATGCATCCTCCTGAAAACAGCCATTCACCGCCCAAAGGTGTGCCCCCAACAGACTGCCTCGTCAAGGGCGAAGGGATTGATGTGAGTCAAGGGAGCGCGGCGCATATGAACGGCCACTTCGCCATTCCGCCTCGGATTGCACTACAGAACTTGCGCCAGCGTCCCATCCCGCGCTTTATCCCTCCGCGCTGCTGAAAAGCGCCTTGACTTCGTCCAGCACCACCTTGCCCATGGCGTTGCGGGGCAGGGCGGGGGCGAGGCGGATGTGG
>JALUFY010000196.1 GCA_027051995.1 Hyphomicrobiales bacterium | reverse complement strand
CCCAAACGGGATACATTAACGCAAACAGCCACATGTTTCTCAATAGGGATTTCCCCATGCCCAAGACGGATACCATTCGCGCCCGTGTGGAGCCGGAGTTGAAAAGGGAAGCCGAAAGCGTGCTCAAGGCGCTGGGGCTCAACGCCACCCAGGCCATCACCCTGTTCTACAGGCAGGTGGCCTTGCGCAAGGGGCTGCCTTTCGATGTGCGCCTGCCCAATGCCGGAACGCGCCAGGCCATGCGGGACGCCAGGAAGGGATACGGCTTAACGGAATGGGACAGCCCCGAAGACCTCTTCCCGGATGAGTAGGGCGGGGGATGCCGGACTTTGCGCCTTTTGACCACCAGCCGGTTTGAACGTGACCTCAAGCGCGCCAGAAAGGGCGGCAAGGATATCGGCAGGCTCAAATCTGTGGCGAAAAGACTGCTGGCGGGAGAGCCCTTGCCATCCTCCATGCGTCCGCACAGGCTGAGCAGAGAATGGAAAGGTTTTCATGAATGCCATCTGGAGCCGGACTGGCTGCTGATCTGGCATGAGCGGGAAGATGCGCTCACCCTGGTGCGCACGGGCTCCCATTCCGACCTGTTCAAATGAAAAACGGCCCCTCCGGGCGGGAGGGGCCGTTTGCGTGATGTGGCTTGCGCCGGACGCCTAGGAATTCAGCGTGGCGTAATATTCCTGCAGCACCTTGACCACCTCGGGACGCGAGAACTCCGGCGGGATGGGCTCGCCGGCGGCCAGGCGGCGGCGCTGCTCGGTGCCGGAGATGGTGATGCGGTCTTCCTTGCTGTGCGGGCAGGTCTTGGCGGTGGCCATGCCGTCGCACTTCTTGCAGTAGAAGGTGATGTCCACCTTGAACGGCTTGGTCACCAGCGCCCCATCCCACAGCTCGTCGAAGATGTCCTGGGCGTCGAAGGGGCCGTAGTAGTCGCCCACGCCGGCGTGGTCGCGCCCCACGATCAGATGCGAGCAGCCGAAGTTCTGGCGGATGACGGCGTGCAGCAGCGCCTCGCGCGGCCCGGCGTAGCGCATCTCGATGGGATAGCCTGCCTGAATGACGGTGCCGGGCACGAAATAGTTGTCGATCATCGCCTGAATGGCCTTGGTGCGCACTTCCGCCGGGATATCGCCGGGCTTCAGCTTGCCGAGCACCTGATGGATGAACACGCCGTCGAGCGTCTCCACCGCCAGCTTGGCCAGGAACTCGTGCGAGCGGTGCATCGGGTTGCGCGTCTGGAAGGCCGCCACCTTCGACCAGCCGCGCTTGGCGAATTCGGCGCGGCTTTCCGCCGGACGCATGAACAGCTTGCCGTATTTCTCAGCGTATTCGCCCTCCGACAGTGCCTTGACGCGCCCGGCCAGGTTCACCGGGCCCTGGTTCATCGTCGCCTGCACGCCGGGATGCTCCATGTCGGTGGTGCGGTAAACGTGCTGGCACTCGAACTTCTTGTCCGGCGAGTATTTCTCGGAGACTTCCAGAATGGCCATGATCTCGCCGGTCTCCTCGTTGACCAGCGCCACTTCCTCGCCCTCGGCGATGGAAACGGCCACGTCCTGCGCCACCGGGCAGGTGATCGGAATGGGCCAGAACAGGCCGTCCGCCGTCTTCATCTCGGCGCACACGCCGCGCCAGTCGGCCTCGTTCATGAAACCGGTGAAGGGCGTGTAGGCGCCCATGGCGAACATCGAAACGTCGGAGACCTCGCGCGAGCGGATCTTGACCTGCTTCAGGGTCTTGGCGTGCTCCAGGGCGGCGGCGCGCTCCACTTCCGGCAGCAGCAGCGGCATCACCTCGTCGGAGCCATGCGGCGGAACAAGTTTGGACATGTCTGTCTTTCTCCCTCTTTTGACAATGGCGGGACAGCCCTCATGCCGTGGCCCCGCCGGAATCCGGCCCGGGCGGCTTGATCATCCGCCCGCTCCCTCGAATTTCGCAGATGGCAATACCATTACGCGTGCGGTTTCGCCAGTCCGTTCCATAAAAAAATACGCATAAATGAATATGTCCCCTTTTCCAAAGGCAAAGAGCGCGGTATATGGTAGCGGCGTCGGCAGGGCCGGGAATGGGCCCGCGGGCGGCACGGAGGGATTTTTCGCCAGGATATTCGCAGGGCTCGACGCGCTGCGCGGAGCTGTCCATCGCGTGCCCCGTGCGCGTGTGGCGTTTTGCGGTCTTTCCCGCCAGCGCCGCCGCTGGCTATCACCTGCGGACGCGAAAACGAGTGTAACCTTATTAGTCAAGAAGAGGGACCATGGCACAGGACGGACCGCAGAGCCAGACGATCGCCGTCATAGGCGGCGGCATCGCCGGCGTAACCGCCGCGCTGGAGGCCGCCGAGACCGGGTATGACGTCATCCTGATCGAAAAGGAACCGGCCCTGGGCGGCCGCGTTTCCCGCCTCAACCGGTATTTCCCCAAGTTCTGCCACCCCACCTGCGGGCTGGAGATCAACTATCAGCGGATCAAGAAGAACCCGCGCGTCAAGGTGCTGACCATGCACGAGGTCACCGCCGTGGACGGGGAAAAGGGCGCCTACACCATCACCGCGAAAAAGCTGCCGCGCTTCGTCAACGAGAAGTGCACCGCCTGCGGCGAATGCGCCAGGGTCTGCGAAACCGAGATCGATGATCCCTACAACTACGGCCTGAACAAGGTGAAGGCGGCGCGTCTTCCGCATGAGCACGCCTTCCCCATGCGCTATGTCATCGACGCCGCAGTGAAGGGCTCCGGTGACGAGGCGAAGATTGCCGAGGCGTGCAAATACGGCGCGGTGGATTTCTCCGAGGAGGAGGAAGAGGTCACGCTCAACGCCGGCGCCATCATCTGGGCCACCGGCTGGCGGCCCTATGACGCCAACAGACTGGAAACCTATCACTACGCAGACAGCCCCGACATCATCAACAACGTCGAGATGGAGCGGCTGGCCAACCACGACGGCCCCACCGAAGGCAAGGTGGTGCGCCCCTCCGATGGCGAGCCGGCGAAGAAGGTGGCGCTCATCCAGTGCGCCGGTTCGCGTGATGTGAACCATCTGCCCTATTGCTCGATGATCTGCTGCCTGGCGTCGCTGAAACACGCCGCCTACGTGCTGGAGCAGTATGAGGACGCGGAAGTGCACATGTATTACATAGACATCCGCGCCCACGACAAGATGCAGACCTTCTACGAGCGCATCAAGGTTGATCCGCGCATCAAGTTCATAAAGTCCAAGCCGGCGGAGATTCACGCCGGCGCGGATGGCCGCCCCTATGTGAAGGGCGAGCGCACCATCGACCGCGAGCTTTATGAGGAATCCTACGATCTGGTGGTCCTGGCCACCGGCATGGAGCCTGCCGCTAGGGATATTTCCACCGGCGGCGATGTCGTGAAGGATGAAGACGGCTTCGTTCTCGCCATCGAGAGCGGCGACGGCGGCCAGATCTCCTGCGGCGTGGCCTCCGGCCCCTTTGACGTGGCGCTGTCCACGCAGTCGGGCACGGCGGCGGCATTGAAGGCAATTCAGGCAGTGGGGGCCAGGTAAGGACAATGGCAGACAACAAGATTGGCATATATCTGTGTGAAGGCTGCGGCATCGCCGAGGCCATCGGCATGGACGAGCTGGAGCAAACCGTCTCCAACGAGTTTCAGGTGACCACCTGCAAGCGCCACGCGGCGCTGTGCTCGGACGAGGGCCGCGCGGTCATCGAGAAGGACATCAAGGACGGCGAGGCCAACAAGGCGGTCATCGCCGCCTGTTCGCACCGCGTGATGGCCGGCCGCTTCCAGTTCGATGGCGCGGTCACCGTGCGCGCCAACCTGCGCGAGCAGATCGCCTGGACGCAGACGCCCCAGGACGAAGACACCAACATGTTCGCCGCCGACAACGTGCGCATGGGCATCGCCCAGGCGCGCAACAGCGAAAATCCGGAGGGCCACGAGAACGTGGTCAAGTCGGAAAAGCTGCTGGTGGTGGGCGGCGGCGTCGCCGGCCTGACGGCAGCGCTGCAGGCGGCCAGGGCCGGCACGGAAGTCACCCTGGTCGAGAAGACCGATCAGCTCGGCGGCTGGACGCGCAAGTGGAGCAGGCTCATCCCCTCGCGCCCGCCCTACCGGGGGCTCATCGACAACAACATCGAAGAGATCATCAAGGCGGTCGAGGACGAAGGCAGGATCACCGTCCTGACCAACGCCATCGTCGCCAAAACCGAAGGCATGCCGGGTGATTTCGAGGTCACCATCGATCACGGCGGCTCCGAGGTGAAGGACGCCTTCGGCGCCATCGTCGTGGCCACCGGCTGGCGCATGCCCGACGACATGAGCCCATACGAGAAATACGGCCTGGGCAAGGTCGATGGCGTCATGACCGGTGTCGATTTCGAGGAGGTTCTGGCCAACGGCGTCGAGAAGGACGGCAAGAAGCTGGAAACCATCGCCATCATCATCCCCTGCGAAAGCGAGCAGATGCCCTACACCTCCGGTGTGGCCGACCGCATCGCCATCAAGCAGGCCATTCAGGTGATGGACGCCAATCCCTCCGCCATGGTCTATGTGCTGCATGACAACCTGCGCGCCCACGGCCAGGCCGAAGAGCTCTACCGCGAGGCCCAGGACAAGGGCGTGGTCTTCATGAAGGCCATGGTCAAGTCCGCCGAGGCCGGCCCGGCGCTGACCACCGACGATCTGCTGCTCGGCCAGGAGGTGAAGCTCTCCGGCCTTGACGCGGTGGTGGTCATGACCGGCATGATGCCCAATTCCACAAACCCCGATCTGCCGAAGGCGGAGAAGGGCAACGAGTTCCTCTGCGACGACGTCAATCCGCGCGTGCCGATCACCGTCAACGGCGAGGACAATGGCGACGGCGACGAGGCCAAGGCCAAGGCGGCGGCCGCTTCCGGCGATGATGACGAGGCGGCTTCCGTGGCGCCGGCGGATTGCGATCCGGACAATCCGCCCCTGCCGGGCGGGGCCCTGATCAACCTGCAATACCGCCAGGGGCCGCACATCCCCATTCTCTACAACGGCTTCATCGACAGCCATTACATCTGCTTCCCCTACGAGACGCGGCGCACCGGCATCTATGTCTGCGGCGCGGTGCGCAAGCCGATGACCGCCTATGAGGCCGGCAATGACGCCACGGGCGCGGCCCTGAAGGGCATCCAAGCCATCAATCTGGTCAAGGAGAGCCGCGCCACCCACCCGCGCGCCGGCGATCTGTCCTATCCGCACTTCGGTCTGGACATTTGCACCAAGTGCCGCCGCTGCACGGTGGAGTGCCCCTTCGGCGCCATCGACGAGAACGAGGAAGGCTATCCGCAGCTCAATCCCTCGCGCTGCCGCCGCTGCGGCACCTGCATGGGGGCCTGCCCGGTGCGCACCATCTCGTTCAAGAACTACTCGCCGAACATGGTCACCGAGATGATTGAGGCCGTCGAGCAGCCCGATCCGTTTGACGAAAAACCGCGCATCCTGGTTTTCGCCTGTGAGAATGACGCCTATCCGGCTCTTGACATGGCGGGCATCAACCGCGCTGAAATCAACAAGACCATGCGCTTCATTCCCGTGCGCTGCCTCGGCTCGGTCACCCTGGTGTGGGTGTCCAACGCCCTGGAGAAGGGTTTTGACGGCGTCATGCTCATGGGCTGCAAGTCCGGCGATGATTATCAGTGCCACTTCGTCAAGGGATCGGCCATTGCGCAGGAGCGCATCGGCAAGGTCTCCGAGACGCTGAAAAACCTCATGCTGGAGGAAGAACGCGTCGCCATCGAGGAAGTGTCGATTGCCGATTCCAGGCGGATCGTCGAGCTGCTCAACAAGTTCGGCGACCAGATCGAGGAAATCGGCCTCAATCCGTTCAAGGGGTTCTAAGACATGACAGCTGCCATACCCGAATCCTCCCGCACATACGATCTTTCGTTCGCCCGCTGGGTGCGCGAAAACGTCAAGGGCGGCGACAAGATGAACCTGTGCATGCAGTGCGGCGTCTGCGCCGGCTCGTGCCCCATCGGCGGCGAGATGGACAACGGCCCGCGCAAGACCTTCATGATGGTGCGCGCCGGCATGAAGGACGAGGTGCTCTCCTCCACCACCCTGTGGAACTGCACCTCCTGCTACCGCTGCTATGTGCGCTGCCCGCGCGGCATCCCCGTCACCTCGATCATTCAGGGGCTGGCCGCCGTGGCCGCGAAGGAAGGCTACGCGGACAAGGAGAAAGTGGCCAACTACTACTTCTCCAGGGCCTTCTGGTGGTCGGCCAGGACCTTCGGCAAGACCGACGAGCGCCTGGTCACCATGAAGTATTTCTTCTCCTTCGGCCTGGCCGAGGGCATCAAGCGCTCGCTGGCCAACCTGAAGATCGCCCTTGGCATGATCAAGGCCGGGCGCATGCATGTCGGCATGCCCCACACCATCAGGAACAAGAGCCAGTTGAAGGCGATTGTCGCCAAGGCCGCGGAACTCGAGCAGAAGGGGTAAAAGATGAGCGAGAAGATGAAAGTCACCTACTATCCCGGTTGCAGTTCCGAGGCCACGGGCCGTCATCTGGACGAATCCATCCGCGCCGTCATGCCGGAGGTTGGCGTCGAGATGTCCGACATCGAGGACTGGAACTGCTGCGGCGCCTCCGTCGGCCACATCGGCGGCGGCCCCCTGCCGACCCTGGCGCTCAACGGCCGCAATCTCTCCAACGCCAGGAAGCAGGGCAACGAGCATGTCATGACGCCCTGCGCCGCGTGCTACCTCAACACGCATGGCTCCAATCTGACCATCCGCGACGACGAGGCCAAGCGCGAGAAGGTCAACGAGGCCCTCAAGGCCGGCGGCGCGGAGCCCTATGACGGCGACCTGAAGGTGCATCACGCCATGGAGGTGCTGGTCAACCATGTCGGCATGGACAAGATCGCCGAGCGCGCCACCAACAAGCTGGAGGGCCTCAAGGTGGCCGGCTGGGTGGGCTGCCAGACGGTGCGCCCCTTCGCCGAAACCGATGACGGCGGCAATTACGACACCTACGAGGATCCCGATTTTCTCGACAACATCACCCGCGCCTGCGGCGCCGAGGCGGTGGACTACGAGCCCAAGACCAACTGCTGCGGCGGCTCGGTGGCTGTGATGAAGCCGGAGAAAACCCTGCACCTGATGAAGCTGCTGCTGGAAGAGGCCGAAAAATCCGGCGCGGACGTCATCTCCACGCCGTGCCCGCTGTGCCAGACAAATCTGGAGATGTATCAGGACGCCATCAATCAGAAATACGGCACCAGCTTCTCCATTCCGGTGGTCTTCCCCAGCCAGCTCATGGCCGTGGCCTTCGGCATGGATCCGCAGAAGGATGCGGCCCTTCAGCGCAACACCATCCGCGCCGAAAAGCTGGAGAAAATGGCGAAAAAATAGGCCGTATGCCGCATACCACGAAAAAGCCCGCCCGGCGGACCGCGCCAGGCGGGCCTTTTTCTTTGCATTGCGCCCCGGCGGGGAATATCCTTGCGCCACCATTGCGGTATCAATATATTGCAATTTGCGCATATGTCCGCCCGATACATCCGAAAACAACATGCCGGGCCGGGGCAGGAGGGCGGCGCGCCGCTGGGGCGGGCGCGCCGGAACATTCAGGAGAAGAGGAAAGCCACAGATGAAAATCACCGAATTTCTGCAAAACCACCAGCACAAGATCGTGTCCTGCCGCCGCGCCGACACCCTTCAGGCAGCCGCCAGCCTGCTCTATTCCAATCACATTGGCGCCATGCCGGTGGTTGACAGCTCGGGAAAACTGGTCGGCGTCCTCTCCGAGCGCGATATCGTCTCCGCCCTCTCGCAGCGCCCCTCCGAGCTGATGAAACTGCGCGTGCGCGATGTCATGTCCGCGCCGCCCGTCACCGCCCAGTGCGAGGCGGACATGGACGACGCCATGAAGCTGATGATAAGCCACAAGTTCCGCCACCTGCCCATCATCGATGAGCAAGGCCGCCTGCGCGGCATGCTCTCCATCCGTGACTGTCTGGCCATGCAGCTGCACGACAAGGAGCTGGAGGCCAACGTCCTGCGCGACAGCTTCATCGCCGCCCGCTTCTCCTGATCACCGGCGAGAGACAGGCAAAAGCCCCGCCCGGACACGCGCCCGGCGGGGCTTCTTGTTGCTGATTGCCGGATCGCGCCGCGCGGCGCGCCGGGCCTGAGGCCCTAATCCTTCGGGCGCTTGTCGATGATGCGCACCGCCTTGCCCATGGAGCGCGGGATGCTCTCCGGCTCGCCCACGCGCACCTCCGTGGTGATGCCCACCATGTCCTTGACGCGCCGCTTCAGGGCCGCCGCCATCTCCGCGCGCGCCTCTTCTCCCGCCGCCTCCGGCAGGGCCTCGGCCAGGATGGTCAGCGTGTCCATGCGCCCCTCGCGGCCCAGTTCCAGCTGGAAGTGGGGCGACAGGCCCTCCACCTTCAGAAGCTGCTCTTCGATCTGCGTCGGGAAGACATTGACGCCGCGAATGATCATCATGTCGTCGTCGCGCCCCGTCACCTTCTCCATGCGCCGGAACGAGCGCGCCGTGCCCGGCAAAAGCCGCGTCAGGTCGCGCGTGCGGTAGCGGATGATGGGAAAGGCCTCCTTGGTCAGCGAGGTGAAGACCAGCTCGCCGCTCTCGCCATCGGCCAGCACATCGCCGCTTTCCGGATCGATGATCTCCGGCAGGAAGTGATCCTCGAAGATGTGCAGCCCGTCCTTCGTCTCCACGCACTCGCAGGCCACGCCGGGGCCGATGATCTCCGACAGGCCGTAGAGATCGACCGCGTGCATGTCGAAGGCCTCCTCGATCTCCGCCCGCATGGCGTTCGTCCACGGCTCCGCCCCGAAGACGCCCACCTTCAGCGAGCTCTCGCGCGGATCGAGCCCCTGATTGCGGAACTCGTCCAGAATGGCCAGCATGTAGGAAGGCGTCACGGCGATGCCGTCCGGCCTGAAATCGTTGATCAGCGCCACTTGGCGCGAGGTCATGCCGCCTGATACCGGGATCACCGTCATGCCCAGCTCCTCCGCACCGTAGTGCGCCCCCAGCCCGCCGGTGAACAGCCCGTAGCCATAGGCGTTGTGCAGGATGTCCCCGGCCCGCAGCCCCGCCGAGCGGAAGGCGCGCGCCATCAGCCCGGCCCATGTGGCGATGTCGGCCTTCGTGTAGCCCACCACCGTCGGCTTGCCCGTGGTGCCCGACGAGGCGTGCACCCGCACCACCTGTTCGCGCGGCACGGCGAACATGCCGAAGGGATAATTGTCGCGCAGATCCTGCTTGGTGGTTAAGGGGAATTTTGCCAGATCGGAAAGCTCTTTCAGGTCATCGGGATGCACCTTGGCCGCGTCGTATTTCTCCCGGTAGAAGGGCACGTTCTCGTAGGCGTGCCGCACCGACCATTTCAGCCGCTCCAGTTGCAGCGCCTCGATCTCGTCCCGCGAGACCGTCTCGATGGGCTCCAGATCACCCGGTTTCGGCGAAAGATCTTCCATTGTCCCCGTCTCCCTCTTGTCTCTTCGCCCTCTTTTGCCGCCCGGGCGGATCAGGCGTTTTCCAGCGTGGCGGCCATCTCCCGCCCGGCATCGAAGGCCTCCGCGTTCAGATCGCGAAAGCGCGGTGGCACCAGATCGAGCATCGTCTCGCGCAAGCTGTCTGGATCGATGATGCCGGCCAGCTCCGCCAGCGCCCCCAGCGCCACGATGTTGGCCACCCGGATATTGCCAATGCCGCGCGCCTTGCCGGTGATGGGCAGCGCCAGAACGCGCCTTGGTTCCCCGGGCGGCGCGCTCACCCTGGCCGCGTCGGTGATGGTCACGGTATCGGGGCGCAAGAGCCCCTCCGAGGCCGCCACCGCCACCTGATCGAGAATGACCACGCAATCCAGCGAAGTCACCAGCGGATAATCCACCTCCCTGTCCGACACCACGAGATCGGAGCGCGAAAGCCCGCCGCGCGAGGTGGGCTCATAGGCCTGCGACTGCGCCACGAACTTGCCCCGCGCGGCCAGCGCGGCGGCCAGAATGCGCGCCGAGAGGATCAGCCCCTGTCCGCCGGAGCCGGAAAAACGGATTTGCGTCTGGCTCATTTGCTCCTCTCCCGCGCCCGCTTGCGCACCTGATCGTAAAGCTCTCCGTATTCGGGCCGCTGCTGATCCACGAACACCCCGGTGGGGAAGGGATTGGGCTTGAAGGGCTCCGGCACGCGGTCATCCGGCGAGCGCTCCGGGATCATGGCGTGTTTCTGTCTCAGCACCATTTCGGCGGAATTGCCCATGGCGTTCTTGCGCCCGAAGATTTCCGTGCAGTCGGAGATCACCTCGGCCACCGAAAAGCCCTTGTGACTGATTGCCGCCTTCAGGAGGTCTTTCAGCGCCGGTGTTTGCAGCGTCGCCTCGCGGCCGGCGAAAGTCGCGCCCGCCCCCTCGGCCAGCTTGCAGGCGTCGAACACCGGCTCCACGTTGCCCGCCGGGGTGGTGGTGGTGAAGCGCTCCGCCGACGTGGTCGGCGAGACCTGCCCGCCGGTCATGCCATAGACCTCGTTGTTGAGCAGCATCAGCGTCATGTCCAGATTGCGCCGGCAGGCGTGGATCATGTGATTGCCGCCGATGGCCAGGCTGTCGCCGTCGCCGGAAATGACGATCACCGTCAGATCGGGCCGCGCCAGCTTCAGCCCCGTGGCGAAGGCCAGGGGCCGCCCGTGGGTGGTGTGAAAGGTGTTGGCGTCGATATAGGCCCCGGTGCGCCCCGAACAGCCGATGCCCGAGACGATGGCCAGCTTGTCCTTCTTGATGCCCAGCTCGTGGCAGGCCCACAGAAGCGCCCTGAGCGCGATGCCATGCCCGCAGCCGGGGCACATGAAATGCGGCATCAGATCAAGCCGCAGCCAGTCGCGGATGTCGAAGGCGTCCGCCGATGTCACGGTGATCTCGTTCATTTCGCCAGCTCCTTCACCGCCGCGGCGATCTGCGCCGGGGTGATTGGTTCGCCATTGAAGACGTTGAGCCCCGTCACCGGTGCTTCTCCCGCCAGCACGCGCTCCACCTCCAGGATCATCTGCCCGGCGTTCATCTCCGGCACGAGAACGGCCCTTTTGCCCTTAGCCGCCGCCTTCAGCGCCTCTTCGGGGAAGGGCCACAGCGTCACCGGGCGGAACAGCCCGGCCCTGATCCCCTCATCGCGCAGCTCGCGGATGGCCGACTTGGCCGCCCGCGCCGGGGTGCCGATGGCCACGATCAGCACATCGGCGCCGTCCGTCTCCACCAGCTCGTTTTTCTCGATCAGATCGCGGTGTGTCTCCAGCTTGCCCAGCAGCCGCTCCATGAAGGCCGCGACTTTCTCCGGATCCTGGGTGGGAAAGCCCCTTTCGTCATGGGTCAGGCCCGTGGTGTGGGTGCGGTAGCCATCGCCCGGGCGGGGAAACGCCGGGATCATGTCCGCGCCCGCCGCGTATGGCAGATAGTCCTCGCGCGGCCCTTCGGCCCATTTGCGGGTGATGATCTCTTCGGGCTCCTTCAGCGTCACCGTCTCCACAAGATGGCCGATGGTTTCATCGTAGAGCACCACCACGGGCGTGCGCAGCGCCTCGGCCAGATTGAAGGCGCGGATGGTTTCTTCGTAGATTTCGCGCACCGTGTGCGGGGCCAGCACGATGATGGGATGATCGCCATGCGTGCCCCAGCGCGCCTGCATGATGTCGGCCTGCGCAGGCCGCGTCGGCAGCCCGGTGGAGGGCCCGCCGCGCATGACGTTGACGATCACGCAGGGCGTCTCCGTCATCGCCGCGTATCCGAGGTTCTCCTGCTTGAGCGAAAAGCCCGGCCCGGAGGTGGCCGTCATGGCCTTCACCCCGCCCAGCGAGGCCCCCACCGTGGCCGCCATGGAGCCAAGCTCGTCTTCCATCTGGATGAAGGTGCCGCCCGCTTTCGGCAGCCGCGCGGCCATCTGCTCGGCGATTTCCGAGGACGGCGTGATGGGATAGCCCGCGTAGAAGCGGCAGCCCGCCGCGATGGCTCCGGCGGCCGCCGCCGCGTTGCCCTGAATGTTCGTCGGATTGCTCATGCGCCGGCCTCCGCTGGCAGCTCCTTGCGCAGCCGGATGGCGAAATCCGGGCACAGCATTTCACACAGCCGGCAGCCTGTGCACAGCTCCGGCTTCACCATTTGCGATTTGCCCTCTTCGTTCAGTTTCAGGCAGCGTTCGGGGCAGAACTTCACGCAGATGTCGCAGCCCTTGCACCAGGCCTCGTTGATCTCCCAGCGGTTGAGGGCTTCCGGCAGCGCCGGATCGGTTTCCACCTTGGGCAGCACCTCGCCTTCCGGCACGGTGGCGTCCCTGATCCATTCGCGCCCGGCCAGGAAGGCCTCGCGGTTCACCTCGCGCGTCTTCGGCGGCACGAAGCGCTCGATCACCTCCAGCCATTCCGCTTCGCTGAAGGGCAGGGTGGTGGACAGAATGCCCAGCAGCACGGTATTGGCCGCCCGCTCGTTGCCCAGCTGGCGCGCCGCCCCCGTGGCGTCCATGGCGTAGCCAACGGATACCTGCTCCAACACGTCGCGCGGCGTCGATCTGGCGTAATGCGGCATCACCCCGCGCCCCCGGTCGCGGCAGGCGAAGGGCGGCACGATCTTGCGCGTGTCGGAGATGAATACGCCCTTTTCCGGATCGAGAAAATGCAGCCAGCGCAGCCCCTCGGCCCATTCCAGCGCCACCAGCACATCGGCCTCGCCCGCCGGAATGACCGGCGAATGCACCCGCTCGCCGAAGCGCACATGCGAGAACACCGCCCCGCCGCGCTTGGCCATGCCATGCACCTCCGACTGCTTCACCTCCAGCCCGTGCTCCTGGCACAGCGTGGCCAGCA
>JALUFY010000195.1:515-3787 GCA_027051995.1 Hyphomicrobiales bacterium | reverse complement strand
GGAGTTGGCGGAGCGCGATGCGCGCCTCGCGCTCCGCCAACTCCCGGCGCAGGCGCTCGATCTCCGCCGGGTCGGCCCCGGCCTGCTGCTTCTCACCCATGTCAGCCTCCTTCTCGGGGGAATGATCGTCCGCATCAGCCGGCGCGGCGAAGGCGCCAGCCTCGTTCGCTTCCTCGCGCGCCTCTTCCGCCTCGGCGCGGCGCTGACTTTCCTCCATCCAGTCGATGTAATGGCCGGGCACCGCCTTCTCGGCCTCCTCCTGCCCGAACCTGTCGATGAGCCACTCGCGCAGGCGGCGGAACACGCTGGCCGCCAGCGAGATGTCCGGATCGGACAGCTCGATGGTCACCGCGTCCTCCGGCGAGCCGAGGGAGACGGGCTTCAGCCCCGGCACGGCGGGGGCGGCCCCGCCCAGGAAGCCGACGTGTTTCAGATACGGCTTGCCCGGGCGGGGGTTGGCCGGCGCGGCGGGAGGGAAGAGGGAGATGGAAATCTTCTTGTAGCGGCCTTCGCGCACAGCCCGCTCGAACTCCGGCGCGATGTCGCCGATGTCGGCATAGAGCCGCTCGGCCTGTGGATCCCAGTGCAGGCGGCGCACCCAGCCATAGGCGGGGCTGTCCGTCTTCGGATGACCCACCACCACCGGCGCCGGCGCGGTCTCCGGATCGTAGCTCTCGGCCAGCGCCGCCACGTCGTCGGCGGTGTAGCTGACCGTCTGCCCGTTGAGCGCGGTAAAGGTGCCGGGCCGGAACACCTCGATGCGGCGGGTTCCGCCCCGCGCATCAATGCCGCCATCACCGTTTCGCTGCTTTTCCTTGCTCATGCAACATCGCCCCGATGTTCACATCGTCAGGGCGACCTTGCACAATTCGCCGGGCATCAGGCAGCCGGAAGGGTTCCGGCGCATCTCGTGTCGAAAGATGGAAAGGTGGGATGTGCGCCAGTGACGTTATCTTAACCAAGCGCAATCAGAAAGGGGCATACAGAATAGGATTCCGATGCATGCTCCACACAATAGGATACGAAGGCGCTAACTTGGAAGGGTTCATTGCAAGCCTCAAGAAAGCGGGGGTCACCCTGCTTGTTGATGTGCGCGCATTTCCGGGTAGCCGCAAGAAAGGCTTTTCCAAGAACGCCCTTGCCCAATATCTCGCACAACACGGCATCGAATACATTCATCTGCGCGGACTGGGCGACCCCAAACCAGGCAGGGATGCCGCCAGGGCAGGAAACTTCCGTCTATTTCTGCACATTTTCCATCAGCACATGAAAACCGAGAAAGCACAAGCCGACTTGGCAAGGGCCATGAAATTGATTGAGCAGCAGAATGCCTGCCTCATGTGCTTTGAACGGGAATACGCCCGCTGCCATCGCGCAATCGTTGCGGAGATGATATCCTCCCAGAAGGGAATCAGCGTGCATCATCTTCGAATAGATTGACCTGATGCAGAAGAGCGGAGAAACCTCGGCGGTCATTCTCGTCAAGGCAGCACCACAGGTCGGAAGAAAACATGGGGAAACCGTTTGTTGCGCGGGCATCGAATTCGATCTCCGCGAACCGAAACCGCCTCAATGGTTGCGTTTGTATCCCATTTCATTCCGTGAATTGGAGGATGCTCAAAAGTTTGCCCGTTGGGACATCGTGCAATTTCGCTGGCGTCTTCCCCGCAATGACCCAAGGAAAGAAAGCCGACGGGTGGAACATGAAAGCCTCAGGATCATCGGCACGCTCAAGAAAGGGAAACCGAGAGAAGACCTGCTTACCCCGTTTGTCACACACAGCCTGAAAAAAGAACGGCAGGAAGGAAAAAGCCTCGCGTTGCTGAGCGCGGAAATAGAAGAGTTCTTCTGGGAAAAGAAGCCGCCGGAACAGCTGGAAGAAGAGGCGGCTCTGTTCAAGCAGGCAAGAGCGCAACAGGATCTTTTCGCCAGCAACCTTTTGCCAGCCTATTCCCCGTGCCCCTACATTTTCAAATATCGCTATCGCACAGAGGATGGCAGGTTCACCGGAACCTGTCAGGATTGGGAAACCGACGCCACCTATTTCAGGCTCAGCAAGAAAATGGGAGGGAGCAAGGCGCTTGAACGCATGCAGGAGATTTTCGGCCAGCAATACCCAGCAGAAGGCATGCTGCTGGCCATGGGAACACATTCACGCTTCCCGGAAACATGGCTGATCAATGGCGTCATCAAATTTTCTCCCTCCGGGCAGACACCGCTTCTCTAGCTGCCTTTTTCTGACGCCGCTGACGGGGGTGCTGACGCAGGCAACTCTTTTTCCGGTGCCCACCTGCCGGCGCAGGCGGAAGGCGCGTCTGTGGCGCGGAAAATCGCTTTTCACCGTTTCGGCCCCGGCAGCCGCCGCTGGCGCGCCTCAAGCCAGCCGGCCAGCGCCTCCAGCACGTCCGCCGCATCATCCCCGCTGATGCCGAGATAGGGGCGGGCCGGCACTTTCACCTTGCGCACGAACAGGTCGGGATGGTTGCGGCCCGGCACCACGCTGCCGGCACCGGGGATGCGCAGTGCTTTCGCCCGCCGCGGCTTGATGGTGGCGCCGAACTGATGCGTGAACACCTTCGGATGATCGAGCGGCGTGCCCACCTCCGCCCGGCGCGCGTCCGCCTGCATCTGGATGGAAGTGAACAACTCGCCGGTGTCGCGCAGGATGCCGCGCTTGTTGCGCCGTCGCGCCAGCGTCACCGGCGACAGTGGCGGCCACTTTTTGCCGTCCGGGCTGACCTCGCGCCGGAAGCGCCGCTGCGTGTTGCGCAACAGCACCTCGCCCATGATGCGGTGCGCGCCCTCACGGTCGGCCAGCGTCAGCTTCAGCCCCCGCAGGCGAATGGCGATCTCGTCCGCATCCCAGCTGATCTTGAGCATTCGGCGCTTCTCCATTATATTAATGGTGCCTGCAGACGAGCCCGGTGGGTGGGCCTGGTAGGCTGTGGGCAATGGCCGGGGAACACCTCAACCGGCCTTTATTTTTGCCTGCGATATAAAAGCACTCCTTGCCGGCGGCGTTCCAGCTGCCGCATATCTGCTCGGCCCCTGTCTCCCCGTTTCGGCGGAAAGGCCGTCACGCCCTCCCAGACCCACGTGCGCCAGTTCCACTCGAATATCACCACCAGACCCGTTTTCGGATCGAAGCGCAAATAGCGCCGGTCGATATGTGCGCCGTCCGGCTTTTCCGCCACCGACAGCCAGATCTCGTCCGGATCCTTTATCGTCTCCGCCAGCAGCAGCACGAGGCGGGCGCGCCCGCGCTTGCCCAC
>JALUFY010000195.1:0-505 GCA_027051995.1 Hyphomicrobiales bacterium | reverse complement strand
GTATTCCTCCTCCGGCAACCCTTCGGGCAGCTCTTGTGCCGTGAATGGCCGGGCCAGCGCCTCCAACGGCGGCAGCTCTGCCGGATCGGGCTTGCGCAGCAGGCCGGTGAAGTTGGTCACGTTCCAGGTGCGCATGCGCGGCGCGATGCCGTCCGCCCAGGTGCGCCCCGGCGCATAGGCCCAGCCGAAGTCCACCCCGGCGGGATAGTCCACCATCTCGCCGGTGTGCGGATCCTTCACCTTGCGCAAGCGGATGGGCGGCGCGGTGTCCGGCTTGCCCTTTTCGCGCCGCATCTCTGCTTCCGTCACCGGCTCCACGCCGCACGAACAGCGCCAGCCGTTGGGCGGATAATGGGTCTGCCACCACGGGTCGGTGGCCGGCAGGATCAGCCCGTCCCAGGCCAGGTGCTGCTCGCGCGGCTCGTTGGGCACGCGGGTGAAGGCATGCACATAGCGCCAGTAGGGGAAGGCGGCCAGCACGTCCGGATGCCGCATCTGTTTCCAG
>JALUFY010000194.1 GCA_027051995.1 Hyphomicrobiales bacterium | reverse complement strand
AGAGCCTGAGCGGCCAGCAGGAGCCGGACATGGCCGGGACGGGTGATCTGCGCCAGGCGCTGCAAAGTCTTGTCACGAAGGCGCTGAGCAAGGGCCATGACACCTCGGAAATCGCCGGGCTTCTGGATACCGCCATCAAGGAAGCCGGGGCGGAGAACCTGCCCGGAGCGCTGCGCGACGCACAGGGGCGCATCGACACCCGCCAGCTGATCGCCAGCGTCATTCCGGCGGACAAGGCCGCGAGAAGCGCCGGAGACGCCAGCCGCTCGTTCATGGCGGAGATTGTCAAGGAAGCGCACGAGACATCCATGAAACCGCTTGACGACGGCTCGGCGGATCAAACCTCGCGGTTCATCGTCGAGAACGGAAAGCGCTATACCATCATCCGGCCCGGCGACACCCTGAGCGGCATCGCCTTCGCCGCCTACAACGACGTGCTGGCCTATCCGCTGATCCTGCGGGCCAATGCCGGCAGGATTTCCGTGCGCAACCTGAAACCGGGCACGCGCATCATCATTCCCGAGAAGGGCGCGCCAAGGCAGCTTGTTCCCATCGGCAAGGCAACTGCGCGGCGCAAGGCCGCTCCGGCGAAACGCAAGGCGGTGAGAACCCGGGGCAGAAAGCGCCCCCTCCCGGCCGGGCGCAAGAGCGGCCAGCGCAAGATAACAGACCGCCTGCTTGGCGCCATCGCCGCGCCTTCCGCGGCCAGCGCCGCCCCCGCCCAGGCCAGGCCCGCGCCGGTGACCAACTTCAAGCGGGTCACCACGCCCGGGCAATAAAAAAATCCCGGCGGGCCGTAAGGTGGCCGCGCCGGGAAAAGGCTCAGGGAGGATCTCTGGTGACAACCGGCGGCCCGGAAAAGGCCGCCGGTTCGTGTTTTCTACTGCTTGCCGGAGGACTGCGGCGTCATGGCCGTGCCCATCTTGGCGAAACCGCTCATCCAGGTGTTCATCATGTTCATCCAGGGCGTGGGATCCATCATCTTGGCCATGGCGTTGATGTAATTGGGGTCGGTCATCATCTTGATGTAGGGCTCCATGATTTTCGGATCGGCCCACTTCATCATGGCTTCGACATACTTGGGATCGGACATCATTTTCAGATAGGGCTCGATGATCTTCGGATCGACCATCTTGGCCATCATTTCCATGTAGCGCGGATCGGTCATGATCTTCACATAGCCTTCCACCAGCTTGGGATCGGCCATTTTCATCATCATTTCCACGTAGCGCGGATCGGTCATCATCTTGACATAGGGCTCGATGAGCTTGGGATCGGCCATTTTCATCATCATGTCGATGTAGGCCGGGTTCATCATCAGATTCATCCAGTTGGTCATGAACTGGGGATCCATGAGCTGGGTCATGGATTTCGTCCAGTCCGCCGTATTGAGCGCCGAAGCGGCGGGCACGGCCGGTTTGGCCTCGTCCGTGGCGGCGGCGGCGAAAGGCGCGGCCAGGCTCAGCCCGGCGGCCATGGCGATGATGGCGATCTTTTTCATGGGTGTTCTCCGTCCTTGCGATTTTCCTGGATCTGGATGCTCCAGCCAGCTGTCATGTCTTGCGCCGCCTGACCCTTTCCCCCGGCCGGGCGGCCCTGTTTTTCCACCGCGCAGCCCGTGCGGGGCGTTGTCCGGGGGCGGCGGCAATATTCTTATATACGGATATTCAAATATTTGAAAGCGTTTTTATGTCACAAAAATGAAAAAACCCGCCGGCGAAAAACCGGCGGGCCGCAAGCTCTTGTTTTTTCAGGGCTTGTCCCTATTTGGGCAGCTTGTCGTCCACACCCTTGACATACCAGTTCATGCCCAGAAGCGTGCCAATATCGAGGGCCTCGCCCTTCTTGGCGCGCAACTTGCCGGACTGGTCATAGATCGGCCCGGCGAAGGGATCGAGCTTGCCGTCGCGGATGGCGGCCTGGGTCTCCCCGGCCATTTTCTTCACGTCATCGGGCATATTGGTGTATGGGGCCATGACGACCATGCCTTCCTTCAGGCCGCCCCAGGTGTCGGTGCTTTTCCAGGTTCCGTCCATCACCGCTTTGACGCGCTTGATGTAATAGGGGCCCCAGTTGTCGATGATGGCCGTCAGCTGGGCGTGAGGGCCGAACTTGATCATGTCGGAGGCCTGACCGAAGGCGTGAATGCCCTTTTCCTCGGCCACCTGCATGGGGGCGGAGGAATCGGTGTGCTGGGTGATGATGTCGGCGCCCTGCGAGATCAGCACCTTGGCGGCGTCGGCTTCCTTGCCCGGATCATACCAGGAGTTGACCCATACCACCTTGAGCTTGAAATCCGGGTTAACCGACTGCGCGCCGAGCAGGAAGGCGTTGATGCCGCGCACCACTTCCGGGATGGGGAAGGAGGCGATGTATCCGGCCATGCCCTTCTTCGACATCCTGGCGGCGATCTTGCCGATGATGTAGCGTCCCTGATAGAAGCGCGAGGAATAGGTGGAGACGTTCTTCGCCCGCTTGTAGCCGGTGGCGTGTTCGAACTTCACGTCCGGGTGGCGCTTGGCCACCTTGAGCACTGTCTCCATGTAGCCGAAGGACGTGGCGAAGATGATCTTGTTGCCCGCGCGCACCATGCGCTCCAGGGCGCGCTCGGCGTCGGGGCCCTCGGCCACCTTCTCCAGAAATGTGGTCTGCACCTTGCCGCTCAGGGCCTTTTCCACCGCCTGACGGCCCTGATCGTGCTGGTAGCTCCAGCCGTGATCGCCAACGGGGCCGACATAGATGAAACCGGCCTTGATCTTGTCCGCCGCCTGCGCCAGGCCCGCCGACATGGCGAGCGCCGCGGCGGCGGCCAGAATTTTCCATTTCCTCATGATCTTCTCAGCTCCTTGCTCTGTTGTTCGGCTTTCCAGTCCCTTGTTGTCCGGCGGCTCTTGTTATGTTTGCTCCGGAAGTGGCGGCCGCCCGCCTGCTCCGGCTTTATAGCCCCTAGCGGCCCGGCACGAAAGGCATGCCGATGCTGGCGGGCGTGTTGGTCAGCGTCAGGGTGCGGTTGCGCGAGATGACGGCCAGCGCGGCGATGGTGACCAGATAGGGCAAGGCGGTGAGCAGTTGCGAAGGCAGGCCGAAGCCCAGCGCCTGCACATAGAGCCCCATGATCCACACCGCGCCGAAGAGATAGGCCCCGCCCAGCACGCGCAGCGGCCGCCATGTGGCGAAGACCACCAGCGCCAGGGCGATCCAGCCGCGCCCGGCGGTCATGTTCTCGATCCACTGCGGCGTATAGGCCAGCGACAGATAGGCCCCGGCCAGCCCGGCCAGCGCGCCGCCGAAGAGAATGGCCAGATAGCGCACCCTGATGACCGGATAGCCCAGGGCGTGGGCGGCGTCGTGGTTGACGCCGATGGCGCGCAGCACCAGCCCGGCGCGGGTGCGGAACAGAAACCAGGCCACGGCGGCGCTCAGCGCGAATGAGGCATAGACCAGAATGTCATGGCCGAACAGCACCGGGCCGATGAAGGGAATGTCCGAAAGCCCCGGAACATGCAGCCGGGGCAGGCGCACGCCGGGCAGGCCGACCAGCGGCTCGCCCAGCAGGCCGGACAGCCCCAGCCCGAGAAGCGTCAGCGCCAGCCCCGTGGCCACCTGATTGGCGGCCAGCGTCTGGGTGAGAAAGGCGAAGGGCAAAGACAGCGCCATGCCCGCCAGCGCCCCGGCCAGCACGCCCAGGCTTGCGCTGCCGGTGTAATGGGCGGCGGAGAAGGCGGCCATCGCCCCCATGGCCATCATGCCCTCCACGCCCAGATTGAGCACCCCGGAGCGCTCCACCACCAGCT
>JALUFY010000193.1 GCA_027051995.1 Hyphomicrobiales bacterium | reverse complement strand
CCATTGACCGGCGCACATTCCTCAAGCGCTCCGGCCTTGCGGCGGGCGGCATCGCGGCGGCGGCGGCGCTGACCACGGGCCGCGTGGAGCGCGCCGAGGCGGCGGAAACCGCGCCGAAGGCGAAGGCGGTGAAAACCGTCTGCACCCATTGCTCGGTCGGCTGCTCGGTGATCGCCACGGTGGAAAACGGCGTCTGGACGCGCCAGGAGCCGGGGTTCGACAGCCCCTTCAATCTCGGCGGCCATTGCGCCAAGGGCGCGGCGGTGCGCGAGCACGCGCACGGCGAGCGGCGGCTGAAATATCCGATGAAGCTGGAAGGCGGCAAGTGGAAGCGCATCTCCTGGGATGACGCCATCAACGAGATCGGCGACAAGATGCTGGAGATCCGCAAGTCCTCCGGCCCCGACTCGGTTTACTGGCTGGGATCGGCCAAGCACAGCAACGAGCAGGCCTATCTGTTCCGCAAGTTCTACGCCTTCTGGGGCACCAACAACGGCGACCATCAGGCGCGCATCTGTCATTCCACCACGGTGGCCGGCGTGGCCAACACGTGGGGATATGGCGCGATGACCAATTCCTACAACGACATTCACAAGTCGCGCTCGATGATCCTCTTCGGCTCCAACCCGGCGGAGGCCCATCCGGTGGCGTTGCAGCACATCCTGAAGGCCAAGGAGGAGAATCACGCGGCGCTCATCGTCTGCGATCCGCGCTTCACGCGCACCGCCGCGCACGCCACGGAATACGTGCGCTTCCGGCCGGGCACCGACGTGCCGCTGGTGTGGGGCATCCTGTGGCATATCCTCAAGAACGGCTGGGAGGACAAGGCCTATATCCGGGCCCGCGTCTGGGGGCTGGATCACGTCAAGAAGGAGGTCATGCGCTGGACGCCGGAAGAGGTGGAGCGCGTCACCGGCGTGCCCGGATCGCAGCTGAAGCGCGTGGCCCGCACCTTGGCCAACAACCGCCCCGGCACGCTGATCTGGTGCATGGGCGGCACCCAGCATCATCAGGGCAACAACAACACCCGCGCCTACTGCATCCTGCAACTGGCGCTGGGCAATGTCGGCAAGGCCGGCGGCGGGGCCAACATCTTCCGCGGCCATGACAACGTGCAGGGCGCGACGGACATGTGCGTGCTGTCGCATTCGCTGCCCGGCTACTACGGCCTGAAGAAGGGCTCGTGGAAGCACTGGTGCCGCGTGTGGGATGTGGACTACGACTGGATGAAGGGGCGCTTCGCCTCGGAGAAGCTCATGCAGTCCAAGGGCATCCCCGTGTCGCGCTGGATCGATGGTGTTCTGGAGAACAAGGACAAGATCGATCAGCCGGACAATCTGCGCGCCATGGTCTTCTGGGGTCATGCGCCCAATTCGCAGACGCGCGGGCCGGAGATGAAGAAGGCGATGAAGAAGCTCGACCTGATGGTCGTGGTGGATCCCTATCCCACGGTTTCGGCCGTCATGCACGACCGCACGGACGGCGTCTATCTGCTGCCGGCGGCGACACAATACGAGACATACGGTTCGGTGACGGCGTCGAACCGTTCCATCCAGTGGCGCGACAAGGTGGTGGAGCCGCTGTTCGAGAGCAAGCCCGATCACGAGATCATGTATCTCTTCGCCAAAAAGCTCGGGTTCGCCGGTCAGATGTTCAAGCACATCAAGGTCAACGGCAGCGAACCCTATGTGGAGGACATCACCCGCGAGTTCAACAAGGGCATGTGGACCATCGGCTATACCGGCCAGTCGCCGGAGCGGCTGAAGGCGCACATGAAATATCAGCACACCTTCGACAAGACCACCCTTCAGGCGAAGGGTGGGCCGCTGGACGGCGAATACTACGGTCTGCCGTGGCCGTGCTGGGGCACCGCCGGGATGAAGCATCCGGGCACGCCCAATCTCTATGATCCCTCCAAGCCGGTGGCCGAGGGCGGATTGTGCTTCCGCGCCCGTTTCGGCGTCAAGGCGCCGGACGCCTGGGGCGGCGGCAACCTGCTGGCCGAGGGCTCCTATCCGGTGGGATCGGAGATCAAGGACGGCTATCCGGAGTTCACCATGGCCATGCTCAAGAAGCTGGGATGGGACAAGGATCTCACGGAGGCCGAGCGCAAGGCCATCGAGGCCGTCGCCGGGGACAAGACCAACTGGAAGACCGACCTTTCCGGCGGCATCCAGCGGGTGGCCATCAAGCACGGCTGTGCCCCCTTCGGCAACGCCAAGGCGCGCACCGTGGTGTGGAACTTCCCCGATCCGGTGCCGGTGCACCGCGAGCCGCTCTATACGCCACGGCGCGATCTTCTGGACAAATACGCCACCTACAAGGACAAGCAGGCCTATCGCCTGCCGACCAGATACGAGTCCATCCAGAAGAACGACTACTCGAAGGACTATCCGCTCGTCCTCACTACCGGGCGGCTGGTGGAATACGAAGGCGGCGGCGAGGAGACGCGCTCCAACCCGTGGCTGGCCGAGCTTCAGCAGCACATGTTCGCCGAGATCAACATCGCCGACGCCAACGACATCGGCGTCCGCGATGGCGAGATGGTCTGGATCGAAAGCCCGGAGAAGAGCAAGGTGAAGGTCAAGGCCATGGTCACCGAGCGGGTGGGCCGGGGCGTTGTCTTCATGCCTTTCCACTTCGGCGGCTGGTTCGAGGGCAAGGTGCTCAAGGACAAGTATCCTGAGGGCACGGTTCCCTATGTGCTGGGCGAGGCGGCCAACACGGCCATGACATACGGCTATGATTCCGTCACCCAGATGCAGGAGACGAAAGCCACCCTGTGCAAGGTGATGAAAGCGTAAGGAGGAACACAAATGGCACGCATGAAATTCCTGTGTGACGCCGAGCGCTGCATCGAGTGCAATGGCTGCGTCACCGCCTGCAAGAACGAGAACGAGGTGCCCTGGGGCGTCAACCGCCGCCGCGTGGTCACCATCAATGACGGCAAGCCCGGCGAGCGGTCGCTGTCGGTGGCCTGCATGCACTGCTCGGACGCGCCGTGCATGGCGGTGTGCCCGGTGGACTGCTTCTACCAGACCGGCGAAGGCATCGTGCTGCACAACAAGGACATGTGCATCGGATGCGGCTACTGCTTCTACGCCTGCCCCTTCGGCGCGCCGCAGTATCCGCAGAACGGCGCCTTCGGCACGCGCGGCAAGATGGACAAGTGCACCTTCTGCGCCGGCGGGCCGGAGCCGGACGGCTCTCAGGAGGAGTTCTCCAAGTATGGCCGCAACCGCATCGCGGAGGGCAAGCTGCCCATCTGCGCGGAGATGTGCGCCACCAAGGCGCTGCTGGCCGGCGATGGCCAGGAGATCGCCAACATCTACCGCGAGCGCGTGGTCATGCGCGGTTTCGGCTCCGGCGCCTGGGGCTGGGGACGCGCCTATCCGGGCAGCAATCCGCGCTGATTGACGATTCCTCATCCGGAAAGAGTGCTTTTGCGCTCTTTCCGGACTTCCAAGGTATCGCAATGGCAGATTGAAGGATCACCGGAATGTTGACGCGCTTACATGCGGCGCTGATGGCGCTGTTCGCGGCTGTCCTGTTTCTTTCCGCTCCCGTGGCTGGCGGGGGCGCGGCGTTGGCGGCGGAAACGCCCGCGAAACCGGCGCAGGCAAAAGTCGTTCCCATCCCGCCTTTGCCCGCCGGGCAGCTGCCCTCGGCGGAGTTCTGGCGGCGCATCAAGGAAAACGCCAGGGGCCGGGTGGCCGGGCCACCGTCCAATCCCCCCTGGCTGATCCGGCATGTCAGCGGGGACGGGAAATGCATCAAGGACGGCACATGCCCGGAAC
>JALUFY010000192.1 GCA_027051995.1 Hyphomicrobiales bacterium | reverse complement strand
CGTGATGCGGATGGCGGAGAAGACCGCGGACGGCAAGCTGCTGCGGCTGCGCATTGCCGGGCCGGACTTCAACGACGCGGACAAGACCCGCGCCACCACCATCAACGTGGAGCTGAAGAAGGGCAAGGGCGGCGCGGACCGGCTGAGGAAATCCGGCCTGGCCATCATGATGAAGGACGGCAAGGCCGTGCTGGACGAGCCACAGCCGGGCACGCCGTTCTTCGAGCTGTCGCAGAAGTTCGACTTCTACGGCGACAAGCCGGTGACGGTGGTCAAGGCCTACGAGCCGGCCAGCCGCATGCCCAAGGAAGTCTTCTACATTCCCGCCCTGCTGCTTCTTGGGCTGGTTCTGCTCTCGCAGCTGGCCCGCAAGCGCAGGCAGGACGCCGGCGCGGCGGCGCAGGCGGCGTAAACGGAAAGGACGTTGAAAATGACTGACGTGTCCTATGCGAACATCCTGCTGCCCATCGATCTGGGCCATCCCAGCTCATGGAGCAGGGCCCTGCCGACGGCGCTTGATCTGGCGCGCCACTACGGGGCGCATCTGAACATCCTCACCGTGCTGCCCGACATGGGCATGCCGGTGGTGGGCTCCTACTTCCCGGAGGATTTCGAGAAGAAGGCGCGCGAAAAGGCCGAAAAGGCGCTGGACGCCTGGCTGAAGGAGAACATGCCGGGGGATGTGCCCGCCGACGCCTACGTGGCGGTGGGCACCATCTACGACGAAATCATCGCCGTGGCCGGCAAGCTGAAATGCGATCTCATCGTCATGGCCTCGCACCGCTCCGGCATGAAGGACTATCTGCTGGGGCCGAACGCATCGCGCGTGGTGCGCCACGCCACGCAGGATGTCTTCGTGGTGCGCTCGTAAGCGCGCGCTGAAACGCAAGCTCAAAAAGGCCCGCCTTGTCCGGCGGGCCTTTTTTTCACGCTGGCGGGAGGCGGCGCGGCAGCCGTCACGATATGAGAATGAGATGCGAGCGCAGTATGGCCCAGGCGGCGATGAGGGCGAAGAGGGCGAAGAGCCCGGTGCTTGCGGCCACCAGATGGCGCAGGCGGGCGGGCAGGCGCGCCTTCAGGCTCTCCGGCCGGGGCCAGATGGCCAAGGCGGCGATGCCCAGGGACAGCGCCGAGGCGAAGAACAGCGGCAGATAGAGCGCATAGCCGATGAAGCCGTATTGCGGCTTGAGGATGCAAAACGGGCAATGATGCGTCGGCGTCTCGTAGATGTAGGAGGAGACGGCGGAGATGATGGCCACGATGGCCACGGCGAAGAAGGCCGCCCCCAGCACGCCATAGAGGCCCGCCGCCGCCCTGTGGCGCATGGCCAGGGGCGAAAGCGCCGCCAGCAGGCCAAGGCCGCCGAACAGGGCGAAAAGCGCCAGCTTCGGATCGGCGCTGGCCAGATCGGCCTGAAGCCCGGCGTTTTCCGGCGTGAACAGCTTGGAGCAGCACGATGTGATGACGTTGGGATCAAGATTGAGGAAATAGAGCCATTCGGTGATTCCGGCGGCCAGCACCAGCGGCGCCATGAGCACCAGCATGGCGTATTTCAGCCGCGTGTAGGGATAGTCCCGGCCCATGTTGTCGGCGGCGTTGACGGTCAGCCACAGGGCGGCGGCGAAGAAGACGATGACCTGCATGATGAAGGAAGGCATGCCGTAGCCGTTGACGTTGATCGTGCCCACCGCGCACATGGCCCCGGTGAACAGCACCGCCATACGGTCGGCGTTGCGCACGAAAAGCGCCAGCGAGGCCAGCTGCATCAGCATGACCAGCTGCACGGCGGTGGAGACCAGATAGGTCTGCTTCTCCATGCCGATCTGCCGCGCTCCGCCGGAGTTGATGTCCCAGTGGCGCAGAACGCGCAGGCCGAAGAGCGCCCCCAGGGTGACGACGGTCATGGAGACCACCGCCGCCAGAAGCAGGGCCATGATGGGCGGATCGAAGATCATCGCCGCTCCTCCACGCCGGTGACGCGGCCGTCCTCCATGTCCACCACCATGTCCACAACGTCCGCTTCGAAAATGCGCGGATCGTGGCTGGTGATGATGAGCGACTTGCCGGCCTCCTTCAGATCGCGCACTTCATCGAGGAATTGCAGCGCCAGTTTCGAATCCAGATTGGCGGTGGGCTCGTCGGCGATGATCCATTCGGGATCGTTGATCAGGGCGCGGGCGATGGCCACCCGCTGCGATTCGCCGCCGGAGAGATATTCGGTCTTCATCGCCGCCTTGTCCGCCAGCCGGAAGCGCTCCAGCAGCCGCATGGCGCGGGCTTTCAGTTCGCGGTAATCCGGCCCCAGCGGATAGGCCGGGATCATGACGTTTTCGATCACGGAGAGTCCGCGAATCAGGTTGAAACGCTGGAAGACGAAGCCGAAGGTCTTGCGCCGCACCTCCGTCATGAAGCGTTCGGGCAGCGACGAGATGAGCTCGCCATCGAGCAGGATGCGCCCCGTCGTGGGCCGCGCCAGACAGCCCACCAGGGTGAGCAGCGTCGTCTTGCCGGAGCCCGATGGCCCCTTGAAGACGGTGACGCGCCCGGCCGGAACGCGCAGCGAGACATCGCGCAGGGCGCGCACCTCGTTCGGCGCGCCCTCGTTGTAGGTCTTGGAAACGTCCCTCAGCTCGATCATCGCATCACCACGTCGGGGTCGGTGACCGCCGCCTTCCAGATGGGCACCAGCGTGGCCGCCGTGAAGGGGATCACGGTGATGAAGGCCAGCGTCGCCAGTTGCAGCTTGTCCACGTGCGGGGCCAGCGTGATTTGCGGATAGAGCACCGCCCAGCCCTTGAGCACCGGCGCCAGAACGCCCGCGTCGAAGAAGAAGACATGGGCATAGGCCGCCGCCACTCCGAAGATGAAGGCGAACAGCGACACCAGCCCGCCTTCCCAGAACTTCATGGCCAGAATGTCCGACGTTTCCCATCCCACCGCCTTGAGAATGCCGATTTCGCGCCGCTCCTCGGCGGACAGGCCCGAAGCCTTGTCGAAGGAGAAAATGGCGAAGGCCACGAGGGCCGCCGTCAGCATGGCCAGCACGATGCCCTCGCGCCAGGAAAAGACGTTCTCGTAGGTGCGCAGGATGTCCTTGCGGGTGATAACCCGGGCGGTGGGCAGCGCGGCGGCGATCTTGCCCACGACGGTGGTCACCTCGTTGCGGTTGCGCACCCGCATGGAGATGTCGGTAAAGCCGGCGTTTTCCGGCAGCGAGAAGAAGCGCAGGAAATCGGCCCGCGACATGAGCACCAGATCGGCGCTCATCAGCTCCGAGGAGCGCGGCAGCACCTGCTTGATCTTCAGCTTGAAGAGCCTGTTGGCCGGAGACAGCAGCATGAGATAGCCAAGGCCATTCTTGTCGCGCAGATGCTTGACGGACGCGCCGATGATCGTCTCTCCGGGCTTCAGCCCGTGCGCGCCATCAGACGGCGGGGGAACCATGACGGTATAGTTCGCCCCCACCGCCTTGTCATAGAAATAGCCCCACAGGCGGCCCTCGATCCGGCGCGCGCCGCGAATGCGCCCCAGCTTGCCGATCCACTCCGGCGGGATCATGGCGTGGCGGCCCATGACGATGTTCTGCACCGTCACCTCCGGCGCGTTCTTCAGCACCGCCTTGGCCTCGTGGCGCAGCGCCGAGCCGAAGAAGATGACCGAGGCGAGGATGAAGATCACCAGGGCATAGACCCCCAGCAGCATCAGATTGCGCCCCTTGCGCCGCGCCAGCGCCGAGAGCGTGAAATCGATCAGATACCGCTGCCGGGCGAACCAGTGTTTCATTGTTTTGGCTCCGTAATGA
>JALUFY010000191.1 GCA_027051995.1 Hyphomicrobiales bacterium | reverse complement strand
CACTTCCATCAGTTCGTCTCGGTGATGGAAGGTGACGCGCGGCGGGAAGGGGATGCCGGCCCATTTCCCCGGTTCGTCGGAGACGACGGCGATGCGCTCGCAGCCTTCGGCGCGGGTCTGGGCGGCGATCTGCGGCACGGTGAGGCCGCCGTCCATGGGCTGGCCGCCGGTCATGGCCACGGCGTCGTTGCAGAGAATCTTGAAGGTGATGTTGACGCCCGCCGCCCGGCAGGCGCGGATGGCCATGAGGCCGGAATGCACATAGGTGCCGTCGCCGATGTTCTGGAAGATGTGGCGGCGCTTCGAGAAGGGCGCCTCGCCGATCCAGTTGGCGCCCTCGCAGCCCATCTGCGTGAAGCCCTTCGTGTTGCGGTCATCCATCAGCTGCACCAGCCAGTGGCAGCCGATGCCGGCGTAGGCGCGCGCGCCCTCGGGCACCTTCGTCGAGGTGTTGTGCGGGCAGCCGGCGCAGAACCAGGGTACGCGCTCCATGGGTGCTGGCAGGTTGGCCGCGCCCGCGCCCGCGTTCTCCATGGCCGCCAGCGCCGCCTTGAGCGCCTCGTCATCCCCGCGCGGGGGGAGCAGGCGGCCGCCGATGGCCTTCGCGATCATCGCCGGATCGAGCACGCCGTGGGCGGGCAGCAGGGTCTTGCCCTCTTCATCCTCCTTGCCGGTGATGACGGGGCGTTCGGGGCTATTGAACAGCAATTCCCTGATCTGGGTTTCAATGATGGCGCGTTTTTCCTCCACCACCAGAATGGCGCGCAGGCCCTTCGCGAAGCGGCGGATGATCTGCGGCTCCAGCGGCCAGGTCATGCCGATCTTCAGCAGGCGGATGCCCAGTTCCCTGGCGCGGGTTTCATCAATGCCCAGATCCGCCAGGGCCTGGCGTGTGTCGAGCCAGCTCTTGCCGGTGGAGACGATGCCGAGCGCGGGATCATCGCCGCCGTCCCAGACGATTTTGTCCAGCCCGTTGGCGCGGGCGAAGGCCTGCGCGGCGGCCCTTTTGTATGTGTGCAGGCGCTTTTCCAGGGTGAAGCGGTCGTCGCCGGGGCGGATGTTCAGCCCGCCTTCCGGCATGGCGAAGTCCTCCGGCTCGCGCACCGTGACGCGATCGGGGGCGGCGTCCACCACGGCGGTGGATTCGATGGTGTCATGGAGGCATTTCAGCCCCACCCAGCAGCCGCTGTAGCGCGACAGGGCGTATCCCAGAATGCCGTAATCGAGGATTTCCTGCACGCCCGCCGGGTTGAGAATGGGCATCATGGCGTCGATGAGGGTGAATTCGCTCTGATGCGGCACGGTGGAGGATTCCGCCCCGTGATCGTCGCCCATGAGCACCAGCACGCCGCCATGCTCCGCCGAGCCCGCCGAATTGGCGTGGCGGAAGACATCGCCGCAGCGGTCGACGCCGGGGCCCTTGCCATACCAGACGCAGAAGACGCCGTCGCGCGCGCCCTCGCCGCGCATGGCCGCCTGTTGCGCGCCCCAGATGGCGGTGGCGGCCAGCTCCTCGTTGATGCCCGGCTGGAAATGGATGTCATGGGCTTCCACGAGCGCCTTTTCGCGGGTGAACTGGATGTCCAGCGCCCCGAGCGGCGAGCCGCGATAGCCGGTGACGAAGCCCGCCGTGTTCAGCCCCCTGGCCTCGTCGCGCGCCTTCTGCATGAGCATGAGGCGGACGATGGCCTGCTGGCCGCCGAGAATGACGCGGGACTTGCCGAGATCGAACCTGTCGGCGAGGGAAACGCGGCTTTTGGCCATCGGGCGCTCCTGCGGGAAGGTCAGCTATGCTTACCAATTCCTACGCCCTTGGCGGGGGGCAAGTCAATTCAAACCGCTCTGGCGCAATGCATGAAAAACCCCGCGAACTGCGCGGTTCGCGGGGCGCGTTTCACATGAAACGGACGGAGGCTACTTCTCGTAGAGCACCGAAGGCAGCCAGGTGGCGATTTCGGGCCAGAACCACAGCAGCAGCAGGGCGATGACCTGAATGGCCACGAAGGGCATGACGCCCATGTAGATATGGCTGGTCTTGACCGCCTTTGGCGCCACCCCGCGCAAGTAGAACAGGGCGAAGCCGAATGGCGGAGTGAGGAAGGAGGTTTGCAGATTGACGCCCATCATGACGCCCAGCCACACCGGGCTCATGGTGACGCCGGGGGCCACCTCCATTTGCAGCAGGATGGGGGCGACGATGGGCACGACGATGAAGATGATCTCCAGAAAGTCGAGGAAGAAGCCCATGAGGAACATCACGGTCATGACCAGCAGCATGGCCGCCACGGTGCCGCCGGGCAGGTTGTGGAGGAAGTTCTCGATCACCACGTCGCCCTCGAAGCCGCGGAAGACGCGCGAGAACATGCCCGCGCCGACGAGGATGACGAAGACCATGGAGGAAATCTGCACCGTGGAGCGGCCGACGGAGGCCAGAACCGGGGTGCCGTCGGCGTCCCTTTCCTGCAGGGTGCGCCAGACGCTGACGATGACGCCGATGACCAGCAGGGCGGAGAGAACAAGCGCCACTGCGATGGCGGCCCAGTCCGCGGCCGGGATGACATTGCGCTGCATGCGCAGGTCGAAGAACATGGTGAGGATGAACAGGGCGAAGAGTGAGGCCGCCCCGGCCATGATCCATTTTGCTCCCTTCGGGTTGATCTTGTAGCCGGCCAGCATGATGGCGCCCACCGCGCCCACCGAGGCGGCCTCCGTGGGCGAGGCCAGGCCGCCGAGAATGGAGCCGAGCACGGCGATGATGAGAATGAGCGGGGCGAAAAGCGTGCCCGCCAGCTGCTTGTAGAAGGCCCTGCGGTCGCCCTTGATGAGCTCATCGGCGGGAATGGCCGGGGCCTCCTTCGGGCGCAGGGTGGCGAAGGCGATCTGATAGATCAGATACATGCCCACCAGCATGAGGCCGGGCAGCAGCGCGCCGGCGAAGAGATCATTCACCGAGACGGTGTCCGGGGCGTAGTTGCCCATGGAATACTGGGCGTTCTGGAAGGCCACGGAGAGCTGATCGCCGAGCAGCACCAGCACGATGGAGGGCGGGATGATCTGGCCCAGGGTGCCGGAGGCGCAGATGGTGCCGCAGGAGAAGGGGATGTTGTAGCCGCGCCGCAGCATGGTGGGCAGCGAGAGCAGGCCCATGGTGACCACGGTGGCGCCGACGATGCCGGTGGAGGCGGCCAGAAGCGCGCCGACGACGGTGACCGAATAGGCCAGGCCGCCGGGGCGCGAGCCGAAGGCGCGGCCCATGTTGTCGAGCAGCTCCTCGGCCACCTTGGAGCGCTCCAGCATGACCCCCATGAAGACGAACAAGGGCACGGCCACCAGCACCTCCGAACTCATGATGGCGAAGATGCGCTGGGGGAAGGCATAGAGGAAGGACAGCGAAAAGACGCCGATCAGATGGCCGAAGAGGGCGAAAAGCAGGCCGGTGCCGGCCAGGGTGAAGGCCACGGGAAAGCCCATCAGCAGAAAACCGACCGCCGAGAGGAACATCAGCAGGACCATGATTTCAGGCGAGATATGCATCACACTTCCTCCCTGACGGCTTCCGGATCGGGCCTTTGCCTGCCGTCAACATAGGGCGGGACGGGATAGTCCGGCTCCTGGCCGCGCAGATAGCGGATGGCCTTGAAGAGCATGGACAGGCCCTGAAAGAAGACCAGAACGGCGAAAATCCAGATGACGGTCTTGTAGGCCCAGATGAGCGGCAGGCCGGAAACCTCCGTGGAGCCCTCGAAGACCTTCCAGGAATTGATGACGTAATCCCACGACAGCCACAGGGTGGCGATGGCCACCGGCAGCAGGAAGACCAGCGTGCCAAAGACGTCAATGATGGCCTTGGTGCGCGGGCTGGCCTCGCCATAGACGATATCGACGCGCACATGGCCGCCGTGCATCAGGGTATAGCCGGCGCCGATCATGAACATCAGGCCGTGCATGTACCAGATGGATTCCTGCAGGGGAATGGAGCCGATGGCGAAGACATAGCGCATGACGACGACGAGGAACTGCACCAGCACCATGGCCAGCGCCACCCAGGCGATGGCGTGGCCGATGCGCTCGTCCAGATGGTCCATGAAGCGGATGTAGGCAAGCATGAAAGTATCCCTCCCCGGGACTTGGCGTTCAGGCTTTTGCATTCAGGCTTCCGCGCGGGCCGCTCGCTGTTCTTTTTCTTCTATTTCTTCTATCGCGGCGCTTGCGCGGCGGGCGCGCGGAACGGATGGGGAAAAGGCCGGAGCGGCAAGCTCCGGCCTTTCCCGTTTCCGGTTCCCCGCTCCGGTTATTTCACCAGAGCGCGTTTTTCGGCGTAGGCCACGTCGGAGATTTCCGTCCAGCCCTGCACGCGCTTCTTGAAGGCCATGAAGCTCTCGTAGATCTTCTTGGCGTTGGGCGAGGAGGCGCCGGCGGAGGCGAGCACGTCCTTGGAGGCGGCGCCGAAGCCCTTGAAGATCTCGTCGGAGAACTCGTGCAGCTTGACGCCGTGCTTGGTGATCAGGGTGTTGAGGGCGGCGCCGTTGTTGGCGTTGAACTCGCCCAGGTCATAGGAGTTCTCGGCCTGCGCGCAGGACTCGAAGAGCGCCTGATCGGATTTCGACAGGCTGTCCCAGAACTTCTTCGAGATGCCCATGGAGAGCATGGTGCCGGGCTCGTGGAAGCCGGGATAGTAGTAATGCTTGGTGACCTTGTAGAAGCCGAAGGCCAGATCGTTCCACGGGCCGACCCACTCGGTGGCGTCGATGGTGCCCGCCTGCAGGGCCGGCATGATCTCGGAGCCGGCGAGAGTCAGGGCGGTGGCGCCGATGGCGTTGAGCACCGCGCCGCCGAGGCCGGGCATGCGCATCTTCAGGCCCTTGAAGTCTTCCAGGGTCTTCACTTCCTTGCGGAACCAGCCACCCATCTGCACGCCGGAGTTGCCGCAGGGCAGGCCCTTGACGCCGAAGTTGGCGCCCAGCTCGTCCCACAGTTTCTGGCCGCCGCCGAAGTAGAGCCAGGCGTTCATTTCGCTGGCGGTGAAGCCGAAGGGCACGGCGGAATAGAAGGCGAAACCCTTGTCCTTGCCCTGATAGTAGTAGTCGGCGGAGTGATAGAGCTCGGCGACGCCTTCCTGCACGGCGTCCAGGCACTTCAGCGGATGCACCAGCTCCTTGCCGGCATAGACGCGGATCTTGAAGCGGCCATCGGAGGCGGCCTCGATGCGCTTGGCGACGCGGGCGGCGGCGGTGCCCAGGCCGGGGAAGTTCTTCGGCCAGGACGTGACCATCTTCAGCTGGCGCACGCCGGAGGCGATGGCCGGGGTGGCGAGAGCCGCGGCGGCCGTGGCGCCAAGACCAGCTGTCTTGATAAACTTGCGACGATCCATGTTTCATCTCCCTCGGATTTTCATGTCACGGACCCGCCAAGGCGCAAACCGGGGCATGCGCGGGCGGATCCTGTCCGTGCCGCATGGCGTTTGTTGCTGGTTTGAAATCCGGGAGGGAAAGCGCCGCCCGGAACCGGGCCTTTTTGAAACATGCCGGGCGGTGTGCGGCGATGATGGCCGCGCAAACGCCCGTATTCGCGCCTCCCCGCCAGTTGCGCCAGCGGCAAGGCTACTTAAGACCAATCAGTTAATGCAATCAAGGACTAATATGCGCACGGCAATCGCTTGAAAGGCAGGGGGGGCGACAAGTGATTTGCGGGTCTTTGAACAGCGATCCGCAGACCGTCATGAGAACATCTCTCCTGCCTGACCGTTTTCACGCTCAACCGGTATTTTCATCAGGATCGCGGGACTTGGAATATTTTTTTACCTCTTGACCTGCGTCAATGAATGCGTGACAAAAACGTGATTAACAACCGGGAACGCGCGCGATCGGCAAGCGCGGGTTGTGGATGGGGAAGACAGGGAGTGCGTGGAGGGCGCGGAGTTTGCGCCGTCCGCCTGGAGAGGAATGAGGCTGTTCCGGGAAAAGCTGCGTGACTGGGCGATGGGGATGGCGCTGTTCGCGCTCATCTTCCAGGCGCTGATTCCGGCCGCCCAGGCCATTCCGGTGAGCCGCAATTCCGGCGGCGGTTTCGATTCCCTGGTCATCTGCACGGCCTGGGGCGTCAAGGTGCTCCAGCTGACCACCGGCAAGAAAGCGCCGGTCAAGCAGACCTCGCCGGAGAAATGCCCGGTCTGCTCCGTCCACAACATGAAACTCTCTCTGGCCGGGATGGACATGCCCGCGCCGGAGCCTTCCTTCCTCGGCGGGGAAGTCATCGTTCCCGTCCTGCGCCATGACGCCCCGCATCTGGGCGTTATCACGCTTTCCGCCATCAGGGCTCCTCCCGCGTCCGTCTGAGGCCTGTCCATCTCTTTTCTTGCATTCGTCTGCCTGTTTACGCCCGGAATCCCTTCCGGAATGACGGCATTGCTCCTCGGCATGCGCATGCGCATCGCGTGGGGACATGGGCGGGCGCGGAAAGAGACGGGCGATGGGCCTGATCACGGCCGCGCCTGGCCGCATGCCGGGTGATGGGCCGGATGATCCGGCGGCGGGAACGCAAAAAAGCGCCCGCCGCCCTCCAGGAAAATACAGGCATCAAACGGACAGACATGGGGCGGAGACTCATGAAAAAACATCTGCGAGCAACAACCAGCATGGCGGCCTGCCTTCTGGCGCTGGGGATTTGCACCCGGCACGCCGGCGCCGAAACGGCGCTGCGGGAAATCGTCGTCAACGGCAAGACCGTGACGACCAACTTCGTCAGCCCGGACAAGACGGTCATGGGCGGGCAGACACTGCTGACCACGCCGACAAACGTCACGGTCATTGACCGGGAACGCTTCAATCTCGACACGGTGAACTACACCAACACCCGCTATGAGCTGATGACCCGCGTGCCGGGCATGACAAACGTGCGCAACCTGCGCGTTCCCTGCGGCTGGTGCGACTATACCGTCAATCTGCAAAACGGCATGGCCACCCGCCCGCTGGGGCGGGGCAACTTCAACTTCGACGGGGCCAACAATTTCGACATCGAGCGCATTGAGATCATCAAGGGCCCGGCCTCGGCGCTCTATCCGTCGCACGCCTTCGGCGGGGTGATCAACATCATCACCAGGAAGCCGCCGGAGCGCCCTACCTTGCGCACCTTCGCCGATTTCGGCTCCTGGGGGCGCTACCGGATGGGGGCGGACTTCGGCTTCAGCATCGATGACGCCAAAGTCTTCGGACAGCAGATAGGCCGGCTGGGCTTCAAGGCCAATGCCTCCCATTACGAACTGGATGGCTGGCGCGACTGGCGGGCGGAGAAGAAGGATACGGGAAGTTTCCGCTTCGTGTGGGACATCACGCCGGCCACGACATTCGAATGGGGCGGCACGCATACGAAGAGCTATTCGGAAAATCCCGGCAACCTGACGCAGGCCCAGTGGGACGCCGACTGGGGCCAGGCGCCTGATCCCTATACGAGCACGACGAAATCCACCTATCTGGACGCGCGGCTGACGCATGAATTCTCCGGCGGCGGAAAGTTCGAGCTGCCCTATGGCTTCGTCCATGAAACATCAACGGGCCGCTGGGGTGACAACAAGAGCGACCGCCATGATCTGAAGCCGCGCTATACGCGGGAATTCGATTTTCTGGCGTCGAAGCTGATCACGGGCGTGGATCTGTCACATTCCGATTCGGAGCGCATCGGCCGTTCCGATACCAGGTCGGTCATCACCTCTCCCTATGCGCAATACGAATTTTCGCCGTTTGCGAACACGGAATGGCTGGATGGCCTGAAATTCACCCTTGGCGGGCGATACGAATACGTCAAGCATGATCACGAGGATTTCAGGGATGCCACGAACAACGGCAAGAAGTCCTTCGATCGCTTTACGCCGCATACGGGCGTGACATGGAAATGGAACCAGACCAACAGCATCTGGTTTTCCTACAGCCAGGGGTTCAATCCGCCCAGCGCGCGGCGCATGTGGCCGTCATCGGGGCGATATATCTACCTGGACAATCCGAACCTGAAACCGGAAAAAGCCGAGAATTTTGAAATCGGCGCACGTGGCTCGGTGCTGGATGAAAAGTTCACCTATGATGTCTCCTGGCATGACACGACAATCAAGGACTTCATCCAGGATGATTTCATCCGCCGTATCGGCCGCCGTGAAGTGCATCAGTATCACAACATCGGCAAGGTGCGGCTGAAGGGCGTCGAGGCGCAGATCGGCGTCTGGCCGGTGAAATGGGCGGGCGTGGAGGCCTCCTACACCTACGCCATCGACAAGTATGTCAAATACACCCGCAGCGGCCAGGTGCTCGACGGCAAATACATGTATGCCACGCCGAAGCACCACCTGAACACGCGCTTCATCCTAAAGCCAATCGATGGCGCCAAGCTGGAGCTGGAGTGGGATCACTCCTCGAAATACTTCACCGACAGCGCCAATACCGAGACATACAAGCGCCCGGATCTGTTCAACCTCAGCGCCAGCTACACCTGGAACGGCATGGTCACCTTCTGGGGGCAGGTGCGCAATCTGACGGACAGGAAATATGCCCGCCGCGTCACCGCTTCGGTGCGCCGGGGGCGGCTCACGCACCGCTACCGGGCCGGCCTGCCGCGTTCCTACGCCGTTGGCGTCACCATCACGGCGCAATTCTAGGAGGCGAAGATGAAACGATTGCTTGTCATCGCCATGACGGGGCTGTGCGCCGGGGTCTTCCCGGCGCGGGCCGCCCCTCCGGCCATGCCGCAGACACGGCAGACGGCGGGCGTTCATGCAGACCAGCGTCATGACGCGGGCGCGCGGCCTTCCGCCATGCGCCGGCGCGGCATGCGTGGCATGGGCTGCGCGCCGCTGCTGCATGACTATTACTGGCTCGATTATTCCCGCATGGGCATGCGTATGCGCGCCGCGGCGGGCGGGCTGAATGGCCAGAGCGGCCAGCGCATGAACCGGCGCATGCGCATTCTGCGGCTGCGGCATGACGGCTTTCCGCCGCGCGCCCGCGCGGGCTGCCCGGCCTGCGGCAAGCGGGGAGGCGGGATGGCGGCCATGAAGGCCATGAACAAGACCGCGCCCTCGCTGAAAGGAGCTTGGCGCGGGTCTGGCGGGCGCGCCGCGCAAGATACGGCGCTCACCCATGCCGCGCTGTGGCTGGAGACGCCGGACAACCGCATCCACCGCATCGATCCGAAAAAACCCGGCGTCATGCGTTTCAACGCCCGCATGTGGGGCCTGCACCGCATATTCGCCTATCTGGACGCCGGGGTGAAGAACGGCGCGCGGCGGCGGCATTTCGCCTTCTACGACATGTTCAGTCATGGCGACGAGGTGAGCAAGACGGAACGGCCGGTGCTCAACGGGGGCGGATACTGGAAGGGCCAGCCGGAATTTTTCCTCGAGCGCCTGTATGACAATGACCGCCAGCGTTTCTCCACCCAAACAGGCGAAATGGCGCGCTTTCGCGTCACGCTGCGCGGCGCGCCGGTGAAGGGCGCCTGCGTGGTCATGGTCACGCAGAAGGGCTGGCGCAAGGCGCTGAAGACCGACGGCAGGGGCGAAGTCTCCTTCTTCATCATCAAGGAGACGCCCACGGGCGGCGGCTGGCGGGCGCGCAGGCGCAGCGAGAAATATCTCGTCGCGGCGCGCCATACCGCCGCCGGGAACGGAGAGAAAATCCGCTACAGCGCCACGACCGTTCTGCGCGTGCGCCCCTCGCGGCGGGAATGGGAGAGCAAGAGCACGGCCTTTCTGGTGGCCTCCTTCACCGTTGTCGCCGCGGGCGCGGCCATCGCCATCCGCCGCTCGCGCCGCAAGGGCCGGCGCGCGAAGGGAGGCGCCAGAACATGAACATCCAGCGTCTTCGCCTGGCGGTGCAGCTGCTGTCCTTCACGGTGCTCATCTATGGCGGGCTGTTCGCCATCGACCTGGGCAACAGGCTGCCCACCTTCGCCTGCTCCTATGTGCCGGATCATGGCGGCGGCTGTTTTCTCGTCGGCTTTCAGCACATGCTGTCGCGCCCCCTGCCGGAGTTTCTCGGCGAGCAGGGCATCCGCCTGCTGAAGGCCCTGGGGATCGCCTCCCTGTGGGCCATCGTGCTCAACAAGGCCTGGTGCGGCTGGGTCTGCCCCATCGGTCTTCTGCAAGACCTGCTCACGAAGCTGCGTGTCTGGCTGTCCATCGACATGTCGCGCTTTTCGTGGATGACGCGCCACCGCTACAAATCGGTGAAATACATCCTGCTCGCCCTGCTCGTCCTCATTCCGCTGGGCATCGGCAACGGGCTGATCTCGCGCGACTGGACGGCCCCCTACTGCCAGTTGTGCCCGGCGCGGCCGCTGCTGCCGCTGTTCCGGGGCGACACGACGCAATTCGCCATCAATTTCCTCTCCATCCCCACCATGCTGCTGACCGGCGGGGCCATCATCCTCGTGGGGCTGATGTTCACCACCTCCTTCGTCAAGCGGCGGTTCCTCTGCTCCTACTGCCCGATGCTGGCCTTCCTGTCGCTGTTCGACAAGATCGGCCTGTTCTCGCTGAAGAAGGACGGAGACAAATGCACGCGCTGCGGCAACTGCTACCGCGCCTGCCCGATGGAAATCCGCGAGATCGAAGAGGAAAAGACGCTGAAAAACCTGGTCACGCAGGATTGCATCCTGTGCCTGCGCTGCGTGGAGGCCTGCCCGGAGAACATGGCGCTGGAGGCGCAATTCGCCGGATTCAGTTTCCTCAAGGCGGACGCCGAGGCCTTTCTGGCGCGCCAGGACGCCGGAGCGGCCGGAACGGGAACAAGGAGAAGAAGGAAAAAGAAATGAACGAGCTTCCACCAGGCCAGCCAGCTCCCGCCTCCGCCACGCCGGAGGGGGACAGGCCGCTGACGCGCAAGGAGCGCCAGATCCGCAAGGTGCGCCTGCACCTGGCCATGACGGTGCGTGAAATCTTCGAGGAGATGGAGAAGGATCCCTCGCGCCCGAAGGCCATGGCCTATTTCGATGACATCTTCCGCAAGTTCATGCACAACGGCGAAGGCGTCATCAAGGCATCGGACGATCAGAAGGTCGTCGGCACCTACTGCGTCTTCGTGCCCGAGGAGATCATTTACGCCGCTGGCGGATATCCCGTGCGCCTGTGCGCCGGGGCGCATGATTCCAGCGAGATTGGCGAGGATTTCCTGCCCGACGTGGCCTGCCCGATGGTGAAGTCCGAGATGGGCTTCGCCGCCATGCCCATTCTGGATTTCTACCAGCGCTGCGACATGGTGGCGCTGCCCGCCAGCTGCCACTGGAAGCTGAAGATGGGCGAGATGCTGGAGCCCTTCGACGACGTGCACATGCTGGACGTGCCCCGGGTGAAGGAATCGGAAAAGGCCCGCGACTACTGGCTGGAGGAGGTCAAGCGCTTTCAGCGCCGGGTGGAGAAGATCACCGGCAAACGCATCCGCCGCAGGCAGTTGCGCGACGCGATCCGCAAGATCCAGCGCGCCCAGCGCGAGGTGGTGCGCTTCCAGAACCTGCGCAAGACCATCCCCGCCCCCATCCTGGGGCGCGACGCGCTGGAGGTGCTCAACGCCTATTTCTACGACGAGGTGGAGGACTGGACGGAAGCCCTGCGCGCCCTCAACGAGGAGCTGGAGGAGCGTATCGCCAACGGCGTGCACGCCGCGCCGCCCAGGGCTGCGCGCATTCTGCTCACCGGTTCGCCGATGGTCTTTCCCAACTGGAAGGTGCCCTTCATCATCGAGGACCTGGGCGGCATTCTGGCGGCCGACGAGTTCTGCACATCGCAGCGCTATCTCTCCGACATGGTGAGCGTGGACGAAGGCACCATGGGCGACATGCTCATGGCCATCGCCGAGCGCTATGTGCTGCCCTGCGCCTGCCCCACCTTCTCCAACACCATCGAGCGGCGCGACCGCATCGCCAGGCTGGTGGACGAATACCGCATCGAGGGCGTCATCTATCACGTGCTCAAGGGCTGTCATCCCTTCGATATCGAGCTGAAGATCATCGAGCAGCTGCTGCGCGAAAAGGGCGTGCCCATGCTCAAGATCGAAACCGACTACAGCCCCGAGGACGTGGAGCAGCTGCGCACCCGCATCGAGGCCTTTCAGGAAACCCTCAAGGGCAGACTTTGAGACAATCAGGGACAATTCACACATGACAATCGCATTCGCCGGTATCGACATCGGATCGGCCACCACCAAGGCGGCGGTCATCTCCGGGGAGGAAATCCTCGGCCACAAGGTGACCACCACCGGGGTGCATATCGAAAAGACCTCGACCGCCCTGCTTGAGGAGCTTCTGGACGAGCTCGGCCTGAGCATGGACGGCATAAAGGGCGTCACCACCACCGGATATGGCCGCAGACTGGTCAGTTTCGCCACTTCCACCATCTCCGAGATCACCGCCAACGTGAAGGGGGCGGTCTGGTATGGCCGCAAGGCCGGCGTGCGGGTGCGCACCATCGTCAACATCGGCGGGCAGGACAGCAAGGTCATCTCGCTGGACGAAAACGGCGTCACCAGCAACTTTTCCATGAACGACAAGTGCGCCGCCGGCACGGGGCGCTTTCTGGAGACGCTGGCGCGCATTCTGGAGCTCAATCTCACCGACATCGGCGATGTGGCGCTTCAGGCGGAGGTGCCCATCCGCATCAACTCCACCTGCACGGTGTTCGCGGAGTCGGAGATCATCTCCCTGCTGGCGCGCGGCAAGAAGCATTCGGAGATCATCGCCGGAGCCCATTACGCCATCGCCAAGCGGCTGGCGCGCATGGCGCGGCGCGTCGGCATCGTCGAGGAGGTGTTCTTCGACGGCGGCCCGGCGCTGAACAAGGGGCTGGTGAAGGCCATCGAGGATGAAATGGCCGTCTCGCTCTATGTGCCGCCGGCCGTGCCGCAGGTGACCACGGCGGTGGGCGCGGCGCTGATCGCCAAGAGCGAATACGAAACCGGCGAGAAGATCGTCGAGCCCCGCAAGCTGGCGAAACGCGACATGGAGGCCCTGAAGACATGCGCAACCTGCCAGCCATAGAACAGCAACTCTCGCTGCTGGGGTGG
>JALUFY010000190.1 GCA_027051995.1 Hyphomicrobiales bacterium | reverse complement strand
GGCGTTGGCGCCGCGCGCGGCGTCGTCCATCAGCTTGTCCACGTCCTCCCTGGGCAGGACGATGGGCAGGATTCCATTCTTGAAGCAGTTGGAATAGAAGATGTCGGCGAAGGAGGTGGAGATGATGCAGCGGATGCCAAAATCGGCCAGCGCCCAGGGGGCGTGCTCGCGCGAGGAGCCGCAGCCGAAGTTGCCGCCGGCCACGAGAATCCGCGCATCGCGGTATTGCGGCTTGTTGAGCACGAAAGCGGGATTTTCCGAGCCGTCCTCATGATAGCGCATTTCGTGAAACAGGGCCTTGCCCAGGCCGGTGCGCCGGATGGTCTTGAGGAACTGCTTGGGGATGATCATGTCGGTGTCGATGTTGGTGATCGGCAGGGGAGCCGCGACGCCGGTGAGCCTGGTGAATTTTTCCATGATGAAATCCTGATGGAGAATGCCTTGCGTGCGGGCTTTTTCGCCGGTTATCCGCGTCAGGTCAAGGAGCGGGGCAAAAAATGCTTCAACTGGCGGGCGGGTGGCCGTATGGTGGAGAACATGACGGGAACGATTCGCATCATCGGCATCGATCCGGGCCTGCGCAACACCGGCTGGGGGATCATCGACTGCGCGGGGCCGATGCTGAGCTTCGTCGCGTCGGGCGTGATCCGCGCCGATACGCGAGCGGCGCTGGCGCGGCGGCTGGTGTTCATTCACGCTTCGCTCACCGAGGTCATCCGCGCCCACCGGCCCGAAGAGGCGGCGGTGGAGGAAACCTTCGTAAACCGCGACGCGCGCGCCACGCTGAAGCTGGGCCAGGCGCGCGGCGCGGCGCTGCTGGCGCCCGCCGGGCTGGGGCTGGAGGTGGCTGAATACGCGCCCAACAGGGTGAAGAAATCCGTCGTCGGCTCCGGCCACGCCGACAAACGGCAGATCGGCGCCATGGTGCGCATGCTGCTGCCGAAGGCGCGGGCGGACAGCGAGGACGCGGCGGACGCCCTGGCCATCGCCATCTGTCACGCGCATCACAGGGGGGCGGCCATGCGGCTGGCGGCGGGAGCATGATCGCGAAGCTGAAGGGTATCATCGATTCGAAGGGCGCGGACTGGCTGGTCATCGACGTGGGCGGCGTGGGCTATCTGGTGGAATGCTCGGCGCGCACCCTCTCGGCCCTGCCAGGGCCGGGCGAGGCGGCGGAGGTTTTCACCCGCATGCTGGTCAGCGAGACAGCCATCCGGCTGGCCGGGTTCGCCACGGCGGCGGAGCGCGACTGGTACGCCACTCTCTCCAACGTGCAGGGCGTGGGCCCGAAGGTGGCGCTGGCGCTGCTCTCGGCGCTGTCTCCGGCGGAGCTTTCCAGCGCCATCGCCATGAGCGACGCGGCCATGCTGGCGCGCGCCCAGGGCGTGGGGCCGAAGCTGGCGCGGCGCATCTGCTCGGAGCTCAAGGACAAGGTTCCATCCTTCGCCGGAGCGCCCGCCGGGGCGGAGGCGCAATTCGCCGAGGTTTCCGGCCAGCTGGAGGCGGGCGCGCCATCGGCGGCCTCGGACGCGGTTTCGGCGCTGGTCAATCTGGGCTACGGGCAGGCGCAGGCGGGCGCGGCGGTGGCCACGGTGCTGCGCGAGGCGGGCGAGGAGGCGGACGCGGCGCGGCTCATCCGCTTGGCGCTGAAGGCGCTGGCGCAATAGGGGAGAGGCGCGGATGACGGAGCGGCTGGTGAGCGGGGCGAAAAAGCCCGACGACGAGGCGGAGGCCCATTTCCGCCCGCAAACGCTGGACGACTTCATCGGCCAGAGCCGCGCCAAGGCCAATCTTTCGGTCTTCATTCAGGCGGCGCGGGCGCGCGGCGAGGCGCTGGATCACGTGCTTTTCGCCGGCCCGCCGGGGCTTGGCAAGACGACGCTGGCGCAGATCGTGGCGCGCGAGCTGGGAGTGAACTTCCGCGCCACCTCCGGACCCGTCATCGCCAAGGCGGGCGATCTGGCCGCCCTTCTGACCAATCTGGAAGAGCGCGACGTGCTGTTCATCGACGAGATTCACCGCCTCAATCCGGCGGTGGAGGAGGTGCTCTATCCGGCGATGGAGGACTTTCAGCTCGATCTGATCATCGGCGAGGGCCCGGCGGCGCGTTCGGTGCGCATCGAGCTGGCGAAGTTCACCCTGATCGGCGCGACCACCCGCACCGGCCTGCTGACCACGCCGCTGCGCGACCGCTTCGGCATTCCCATGCGGCTGCAATTCTACGAGGAAGAGGAGCTCCTGCGCATCGTCGAGCGCGGCGCGCGGGTGCTGGGCGTCAATGTCTCCGGCGACGGGGCGCGCGAGATCGCCCGGCGCTCAAGGGGCACGCCGCGCATCGCCGGGCGGCTGCTGCGCCGGGTGCGCGATTTCGCCGCCGTGGCGAGCGCAGATGTGGTGAACGCCGCCGTGGCCGACAGGGCGCTGCGGGCCATGGAGGTGGACGGGCGCGGGCTGGACGCGCTGGACAGGCGCTATCTCGCTTGCATCGCCGAAAGCTTCGGCGGCGGGCCGGTGGGGGTGGAGACCATCGCCGCGGCGCTTTCGGAATCGCGTGACGCGCTGGAGGAAGTCATCGAGCCGTTTCTCATCCAGCAGGGGCTTGTGGCGCGCACGCCGCGCGGGCGGGTGCTGACGCCGCACGCCTTCGCCCATCTTGGCCTGGCCACGCCCGCCTCTCTGGGCGGCCAGTCCGATCTGTTCGGCGAGGAGACGGATGATGCGTGATCCTTCCGCCAATCCCGCCATTCCGGAAGCCTGGCCGGACATCGCCGGGCGCATGGAGGGGCGGGAGCATGTTTTGCCGGTGCGCGTCTATTACGAGGACACGGATTTTTCCGGCTTTGTCTATCACGCCAGCTACATCCGCTTCTGCGAGCGCGGGCGCAGCGATTTCTTGCGCATCGCCGGCATTCATCACTCCGAGCTGCACTGGGGCGGATCGGACGGGCGCACCGGCTTCGTGGTGCGGCGCATGGAGTGCGATTTTCTCAGGCCCGCCACCATCGACGACGTGCTGGAGGTGCGCACGCGCTTTGTGGAGTTGCGCGGGGCGCGCTTCATGCTGGAGCAGCGCATCATGCGGGGGGAAGACATGCTGTTTCGCGCCCTGGTGACGGCGGCGCTGGTCAACGCGCAAGGCCGCCCTGTGCGCCTGCCGAAGCAGATGCGCGCGGCCCTGGAAGCGGTTGTGTGGAAAGGGTGATCCGCCCGGCGTTCACATGCCGAGGCGGGCGGCGCCGATGATGGGGCCGTGTTCATCCAGCTGCAAAAGGGCGGCGCAGGTCTGCGCGCCGTTGACGAAAAGCTCCGAGCGCGGCAGGGAAACGGAGGTTGCCTTGCCCTTCCACATGGCGGCGGGGACGATCTTGCGCACCACGTTGCAATACATCAGCTGTTTGCCGCGATTCTCGCCCTTTTCGATCTCCACCTTGACCTCTTTCATGGCGGTGGCGATCCACAAGGTGGCCTCACGGCCCTTCAGCTTGTCCGGCGCGGGGCCGGCGCTGACCTGAAGCATGCCGTTTTCGTCCGTCAGATTGAGCGCCACATGGCGGCAATCGCCTTCCTTTTTTTCCTCCGCGATCAGCCGGAGCACTTCCTTGCGCTTGTTGCCGATGACGTGATGGCGGCCGTTGATGATCATTTGCGGCGTATAGACCAGCGAATCGCCGCGCGCCTTGGCGTAGCGCTGCTGGCGGCGGGTGAAATCGGGCGATCCCAAGGTGTCGCGCCAGCCGAGATAGTCCCAGTAGTCCACGTTGTAGGTCAGGGCCAGGATGTCCGGCCGTTTGGACAGTTCCAGCATGAAGGCGTCGGCGGGCGGGCAGGCGCTGCATCCTTGCGAGGT
>JALUFY010000189.1 GCA_027051995.1 Hyphomicrobiales bacterium | reverse complement strand
GCTGTGCCATGCCGGTGAAATGGGTGGGGGTGAAGGCGAGAAAGCCGAAAATGGTGGTGACGGCCGACAGCGCCAGCGCCGGGCCTATGCTGGCGGCGGCGATGGCGATGGGCCGGGACGGGACGCGGCCCGATCTGGCTTCCTCGGCCCAGCGCAGGACGAAATGCACGGCGTAATCCACGCCCAGACCGATGAAAAGCACGGCGAAGGCCACCGAGATCATGTTCAGCTGGCCCACCGCCAGGGTGGCGAACCCGGCGTTGACGAAAAATCCGGTGATGACCAGCGCCAGCGCCGGAAGGACGAGACGGCGGGCGGGCAGGCCCAGCACCATGACCAGGGTGACGAGAACCAGCGAGGTGAGCCCGGCGAGAATGGCCCCGCCGGTGACGGTTTCGAACTCCTCGGCGTTCATGGCCGCCTCGCCGGTGAGCCAGACGCGCACCTTGCCCGCGCGGGTGATTTCGGGATCATCCGCGATGCGGCGGGCCTGCTCCATGGCGGCGGCGGCCGGATCGATGGCCGAATAATCCAGCTTCGGCTTGACGATGATGGCGTAGCGCGCGGGCGGCTCGGGCTCCTTCATGCCGCCCAGTTTGCGCCAGTCGAGAATGACGGGCTTGCCGGCGACCGCGCCGGTTACGGTATCGCCCAGCTGGCCGAAGAAGCGGCTCAGCATGGGCGGGGCGCGCCCCGTGGCGGCGGCGCGGGCAAGGCCGCCGGTGAGGTTCGCCAGCCCCTCCAGGGTAGGATCGGCGGCCAGCGCCTTGAGCATGGGCCCCGCCCTTTTCAGCCGCGCGGCCATGGCCGAGAGCTCATCCGATGAGAGCCACAGCGCGCCATAATCGCGGAACATGGGGCTCAGGCGCGGGGCGAAGACATGGGAGAACAGCTCCGGATGGGCGCGGTAGGACTGCTCGACGGCGCGGGCGGAGGCACGCATGGCGTCCGCGTCCGAGCTTTCCACCAGGGTGACGAAATTCTCGTCCAGCTGCGGAAAGGCGGCGGCAAGACGCTGATAGTCCTGACGGAATTTCAGGTGCGGATCGATCATGCGCGCCGGGCTGGTATCCACCTTCAGCCACAGGGCGGCGGCGATGATGGAGAGCACGGCGAGCGCGATCCACAGCCCCAGAACGGGCCAGCGCCAGCGGGCGGAGAGGGCCGCGACGCCGGCCCAGAAGCCGGCCGCGGCCACTGGCGAAGGGTCTGGCGCGCCTGATCCCGCCGGTCTCATGGGGCGCGCCTCATGATCCCTTGCGCGCCCCGCCAAGGGCGTTTCTGGCTATGGCGGAAAGGCTCTCCCAGGCCGGGCCGGGGAAGCTGTGCAGGCCGTCCATGACATCGGTGAAGGCGCGCATGAACCAGTCCACGTCGTCTTCATTGATGACCAGCGGCGGGATGAGCTTGATGGTGTGCATGTGATGGCCGGCCACCTGAGTGAGGATGCCGTGCTTTTCCAGCAGCGGCATGGTGATGGCCTGACAGAAGAGATCCTCGTTCATGGCGTTGACCATCTTCCAGGCGGTCTTGAGCCTGAGCGATTCCGGCGGGCCGAAGTCGATGGCGATCATCAGCCCCCTGCCCCGCACGCCCTTGAGAAACTCGTAATTCTCCACCAGGGCGGCGATTCTTTTCATGAGCAGCGCGCCCATGTCGCGCGCCCGGGCGGCCAGGTTCTCGTCATCGATGACCGAGAGGGTGGCGAGCAGCGCCGTGGCGGCGAAATTGGACTTGCCAAAGGTGGAGGAATGCACCACGGCGCGCTCCAGCGAGGAGAAGACGGAATCATAGACGCGCTCGCTCATCAGCACGGCGGAGACGGGCACGAAGCCGCCCGAAAGCGCCTTCGACATGAGGATCATGTCGGGTTTCACGCCCTCCTCGTGATGCAGGGCGAGAAATTCGCCGGTGCGGGCCGCGCCGGTCTGCACCTCGTCAACGACGAAGAGCGCGTCATTGGCATGGCACAGATCGGCGGCGTCGCGCAGATAGCCGGGGGGCGGGATGTTGACACCCTTGCCCTGCACGGGCTCGACGAAGAAGGCGGCCACGTCGCCGTCCTCCAGCTCGCGCTCCAGGGCGCCGAGATCGCCATATGGCGCCGGCGTTGTTTCGGTGAAGGGGCCGAAGCCCTCGCGGAAAACCTCCGATCCGTTGAGCGCCAGCGCCCCGGTGGTGAGGCCGTGAAAGGCCGATGAGGCATAGAGAATGCGCGGCAGCCCCGTTGTCTTGCGGGCGAACTTGATGGCCGTTTCGTTGGCCTCCGCGCCGGTGGAGCCGAAATAGACGCGCGGCAGATCGTAGCCCACGCGCTTCTTCAGCTCGCTGGCCGCCAGGGCGACGAGGACGGGGGTATCCATCTGCACCAGCGAGGAGAGCTCCATGTCCATGAAATCGCGCAGAGCCCTGTGCAGAACCGGGTGATGGCGGCCGATGTTGAAGACGCCGTAGCCGGCCAGCATGTCGAGATACTTGCGCCCGGCCTCGTCCCACAGATATGCCCCCCGCCCCTTCACATAGCAGCGGTCGAAGCCGATCAGCCCCATGGCGCGGGCGAAGCGCGGATTGACGTTCTCGCCATAAAGCGCCGCGCATTCACCGGCGTGGGCGTCCAGCAGGGATTTCAGATCAAAGGGCATGGGCTGATCCGTCGCGGAATCAATCAGACGTTTTCGCGGCGCACCCTAGCACGCCCGGCGAAGCGCGCGAAGGGAGGGGTGGGGGATTTGGAGGATCAAGAAAAAAGCAGGCACGAATCTCTGAACCCGTCATCCCCGCGAAGGCGGGGATCCAAGTGGGCGTTCAGGCTGGCAGGGTTTTCAAGGTGGAAAAATGCATTGATTCAGCGCTCCGCCTTTCTCCTCTGTGTCCGCCGGGAATCACACTTGGGTTCCCGCCTTCGCGGGAACGACGAAATACTTTTTGCGGGCGCAAGGAGTTCACCATTTGCGCCCGCGCCTTTAGAAACGCCGCTCCCCCTTACCCCGCCCCACCAGGGGGGCGGGGCCACGAATGCATGCGGCGCGCGCCCTCAGCGGATGCGGAAGTGGTTGCGCACGGCGAGGAAGAAGAGGAACAGGAAGAAGGCGGAGACGAGGGTCTGGAGCGACATGACGAAGGCCAGAAGGTTGGGCAGGTGAATGACAATCTGATGCGTGTCCTTGTCCTCAACGCCATAGAGCCGCTCCAGCAGCGTTCGCAGGTGGCCGGTGCGCAACAGCCCGGAGATCACCAGCCCCTCGCGCCATGACAGCGAAAGCGCATCCCAGAACGAGCCGCCCACAGCCGCGCGCCAATAGATTATTGCGAATACCAGAATGGAACCCAGCCAGCCGACAACGGGCCGGGCGAAGCTGCGGCCGAAATTGGAGGCCTTTTCGTAAATGAAGCCGAACCAGAAGCGCCCGGCGTTGGGGCCGAAAGGAAAATCCAGCCCGAAGCGGCGGGCGCGGATTTCCTGAGCGAAAAAATCCATTTCATTGAGCCAGTCGCGCGCCTCGTGCGCCATCTTGCCCAGCGCCCGGAAATTGCGCGAGATTTCCGCCGCGTTCTTTTCTGGTTCCCTGACGCTGGCGAACAGGCCCCTTTGCCGCTTCACCAGTTGCTCATCAATCCGCACCTCATCCAGCACCGGCGGCGCATGAAACGCCGCCTCGTTGAAATCCGGCGCGACCTTGAAATGGGCGTTGTGGAGGGAGAATCCTCTCTCGCTGCGAATGGAGGAAAAATTGGCTTCGTCATGAAAAGTGGACTTATTGAATAATACTGGAGACTTGAAATGCGCAAGACTGAAATCGCATTCCTCATTAAAATTACTATTAACAAAAGTTAAACTCCCATAAAATACTGAA
>JALUFY010000188.1 GCA_027051995.1 Hyphomicrobiales bacterium | reverse complement strand
GGCCCTTGACGCACATCAGGCCAGGCACGCTGAAATCAGCGGCATTGACCAGAAAAGGCAAGCCGCCTAATGTTCAACCAAGGCAACGCCAGACCCGCCATTTTCAACATCCTCCGGGACATTGCCCAATTTGAATATGCGTTTTACCTTGGCCGCGCTCTTCATGCTTTTGGCATTCGCCCATTCGCACATCGCTTTCGCTCAGGCCGCGTCATCCGAAAAGGCGGACAAGGCGCAATTGCGCCAGTTGCTGACGTCCTTGCAAAAAGCAATCAATGAAGGGCGCTATGATGATGCCGCCAAATTCTTCTACAAGGATTTCACCGCCACGATGATCACCCAGGAAGTGGCGCAAACGCCCGATGAGATCGCGGCTTACTTCAAGAAATGGATAACGGGCAAGGACGCTGTCATCCGCAAGCTGACGGTGGCGCCGGCCGTGGAAGGCGAAACACGCATTTATGATGGCCGCTTCGCGGTGGCGCATGGCCGCGACAGGGAAACCTACGAATTGAGCGCCGGCCAGACCTATGAAATTGTCACGCGCTGGACCGCCTGCCTGATTAAGGACGACGGGCAGTGGAAGATCACCTCCTTTCACGCCGGGGTGAATTTTCTCGACAATCCGGTTCTCGCCGCCGCCGGCAAGTCCTTCATCTATCTGGCCGCCGCGGGAGGGATCGCGGGCCTTTTCGCGGGATGGCTGGGCATGTATCTCTGGTGCGGACGCAGACGGAAGAAACCGGCCGCCTGACTGAAACCGCGGCGGACAGGCGCTCCGGGCCGGTTCGAGAAAGGGGCGCGAAATCTCACATGCCGTCCCGGAAATTCCGCCGAGCCTTCAATACGCTGCATGGATTCCTGTTTTTCGGGAGTGACGAATCCGGCGGGCGCCTGAAAATAGTCCCCGGTTCCGGAAAGGTGCGTCAGACGCCTGTATTTTCTCCAATAACCGGATTACAAGGAACGCTCTCTGGACACCACTGCGCCTACGCGGAATACCAGCCGGCGGAAAAGGTGTCTTTCATGTTCAACCCGGAAACCCGGACGGCTGATCCATGCGCGTTGACGAATTCGATTTTGACCTGCCCGAAGAGCGCATCGCCCTGCGCCCGGCCAGCCCGCGTGATGCCTCCCGGCTGCTCATGGTGCGCCCCGATGAAGCCTTCGAGGACAGGATATTCCGCGATCTGCCCGCTCTGCTGTCGCCCGGCGATGTTCTGGTGTTCAACGACACCCGGGTGATCCCCGCCCAGCTAACGGGACGGCGCATGGGCCGGGGCGGGGCGGCGCCGAAAATATCGGCTACCCTGCACATGCGCGCCGCCGATGACGCCTGGTATGCCTTCGCCAAGCCTGGCCGGAAACTGCGCGAAGGCGACAAAATCCTTTTCGGCATGCCTGGCGGGGCCTGCGGCGCGGACGAGCTGTGGGCCGAGGTAGCGCAAAAGCGCGCGGGCGGGGAAATCCTGCTGAAGTTCGACAAGACCGGCCCCATGCTGGATGAGGTCATCGCCCGGGTGGGCGAGGTGCCCCTGCCGCCCTATATCGCGGCCCGGCGCAGGCCCGATCTGCGCGACCGCAGGGATTATCAGACCATTTTCGCCGAGCGCGACGGCGCCGTGGCCGCGCCGACGGCGGGGCTGCATTTCACCCCGGAGCTGCTCAAGGCGCTGGAGGCGCGCGGCGTCATGATGGAGCGCGTCACCCTGCATGTGGGCGCGGGCACGTTCCTTCCCGTCAAGACGGAGGACACGGACGATCACAGGATGCACGCCGAATATGGCGAGATAGGCGGAGATACGGCGGAGCGGCTGAACGCGGCGCGGGCGCAAGGGGCGCGCGTGGTGGCCGTGGGCACCACATCCCTGCGCATCCTGGAAAGCGCGGCGGACGAAACCGGCCGGATTCATCCCTTCGCGGAGGCCACGGAGATTTTCATCACGCCGGGATACCGCTTCCGCGCCGTGGACGCGCTGGTGACAAACTTTCATCTGCCGCGCTCCACGCTGTTCATGCTGGTCAGCGCCTTTTGCGGCCTTGAGACCATGAAGGCGGCCTATGCGCACGCCATCGCCAATGAATACCGCTTTTATTCCTATGGAGATTCCTCCCTGCTGTTTCCGCGAGAGGGGGCGCGGCTGAAATGACCGGAGACTTCACCTTTTCGCTGCTCAGGACGGACGGCGCGGCGCGCCTTGGCCGCATCGATACCCCGCGCGGGGCCATCCGCACGCCGGCCTTCATGCCCGTCGGCACGCAAGGGACGGTCAAGGGGCTTTACCCGGATCAAGTCAGGGAGGCCGGGGCCGACATCATCCTGGGCAACACCTATCACCTGATGCTGCGCCCGGGGGCGGAGCGCGTGGCGCGTCTTGGCGGCCTGCATGAACTGATCCGCTGGGATGGGCCGATCCTCACCGACTCGGGCGGCTTTCAGGTCATGTCGCTGGGGGCGCTGCGCAAGGTCACGGAAGAGGGCGTGCGCTTCCGCTCGCACATCGACGGCTCATACCATTTTCTCTCCCCGGAGCGCTCCATGGAGATCCAGCGGCTTCTGGGCTCCACCATCCAGATGCAGCTGGATGAATGCGTGGCCTATCCGCACTCGTTCGAAGAGGCCGAGCGGGCCATGGAGCTCTCCCTGCGCTGGGCGGCGCGCTCGCGCGAGGCCTTCGGTGATCAGCCGGGGCATGCCTGCTTCGGCATCGTGCAGGGCGGCATTGAACCCGGTTTGCGCGAAAGATCGGCCAAAGGTCTGATAAACATCGGTTTTCACGGCTACGCCATCGGCGGTCTGGCGGTGGGCGAGGGGCAGGACAACATGCTGAAGGCGCTGGACTTCACCACCCCGCTGCTGCCTTCGGACAAGCCGCGCTACCTGATGGGCGTGGGCACGCCGGAGGACATTCTGGAATCGGTGGCGCGCGGCGTGGACATGTTCGATTGCGTCATGCCGACGCGCTCCGGCCGCCATGGCCAGTCCTTCACCCGCTTCGGCAAGGTCAATCTCAAGAACGCCCGCTTCGCCGAGGACATGCGCCCGCTCGATCCGGGCAACCCGCACCCGGCGCTGGGCCAGTGGAGCCGCGCTTATCTGCACCATCTGGTGCGCACAAGGGAGCTTCTTGGCATGATGCTGCTCAGCTGGGCCAACATCGCCTATTACCAGCAGCTCATGGCTGGTATCCGCGAAGCCATCGCGCAAGGCCGCTTCGAGGATTTCCGCCGCGAAACAAAGGCCCGCTGGCGGAACGGAATGCCGGAATAATGGAAATTTGCTGCATTTGATTCCACGGGAATCGCTTGAAAGTTCATGCGGCTTTGGTGATGTCTGAGAAGAGATAGTCGTCGTTCCAAGCGGCTGTTTTTCTTCGAACTTTCATGCTGGCTTTATCCTCGATGCGTTTGAAGATGTTGATTGCGGCATGGCGGATTGTGGCCATGTTGGCCGGCCCGTGGCGGGTGCGCAGGCGCATCAGATCATCATGGAAGACCACGTCCATGACCCAGTGCAGACGGTTTTCGATCCCCCAATGGGCGCGTGTGGCCTGCAACAGCTGCCGCGCGCTGAGCGGCGCGGAGGACACATAATAGCGCCGCGCGATGGTGGTTCCGCCCTTCTGCTCAACCTCGGCCTCGACGACGCCGATGGTGACGAGACCGGGGAACCGGTGCGCCCCCGGCCCGGCCCGGCCGGGGCGCAGCCAGTCCACGTCCCGCTGACCCGGGCGCGGCGCCTCTCCAGCCGCCCATGGCCGTTATCGGTGGTTTCGAAGAACTCCAGCCCGGCGGTCTGTTCGAAGTATAGCCGCACCTCCTCGTGCAGGCTCTTCTGGTTCGCCTTCAGGGTCAGCAGATAATCAGC
>JALUFY010000187.1 GCA_027051995.1 Hyphomicrobiales bacterium | reverse complement strand
ATTTCACCGCCTTCATGACCATGGCGAAGGATGACGCGGCCAGGGGGCTCAAGGCGGACTGGCTGCTCAGGCTGGCCGCCCTGTGCGGCCCCTGCGCGGAGCTGAAGGATGCCTTCCGCCTGTCGCGCGCCCAAGCCGGGCGGCTGGAGATTCTGGCGCGCGCGGCAAGGGGAGAGGTGGAGGACTGGCGGCTGTTCTTCTATGATTACGGGGGGCGGGCCGCCCGGGCCGCCATCCGCCTGCTGCACGCGCGCGGGGACATGGACGAGACCGCCTTCGATGTCTATCTGGAGACGGCGCGGGGCTGGACGCGCCCGGATTTCCCGCTGCGCGGAAAGGACCTGGTCGCCGCCGGCATTGCGCCGGGACCGCGCCTCGGGCAGATTCTCGAGGAAACGCGCAGGCGCTGGATACTCGACGGGTTCGCGCCTCGAAAGCGCGAGGAATTGCTGCAAGAGGCCCTGCGCCGGGCCGGGGAGGCATGATGGAAGACGCAAGAGGCGCGGCCCTCGTCACCGGAGCGGCCAAACGCATAGGCCGGGTCATCGCCCGCGAGCTGGCGCGCGAAGGATACGCCGTGGCCATTCATTACGGCTCGTCGGAGGACGAGGCGCGCGATCTGGCCATGGAGATCGTCTCAAGCGGCGGCGTGGCCGCCCTCGTGCGGGGCGATCTGGCCGATCAGGAAGCGCCGCTGAAAATCATGCTGGAGGCTGTCCGGGCGCTGGGGCCGCTGGATGTGCTGGTCAACAACGCCTCGCGTTTCGAGCCGGACAAGTTGCAGACCATGACGGCGGCGGAGTGGGATGCCCACATGGCCATCAACCTGCGCGCCCCGGTCTTTCTCGCCCAGGCCTTCGCCGGCCAGAAGCCGAAGGAGCGCGAAGGCAATATCATCAACATCATCGACCAGCGGGTGCTGAAGCTCAATCCGCTGTTCTTCTCCTACACCCTGAGCAAGACCGGCCTGTGGACGGCGACGAAAACCATGGCCCAGGCGCTGGCAGGCGGGAACATCCGCGTCAACGCCATCTCACCCGGCCCCACCCTGGCCAACGCGCGCATGAGCGAAGAGGATTTCGCCCGCCAGTGCGCCCGCACCCTGCTGGGGCGCGGCGCGAGCCCGGAGGAGATCGCCCAGGCGGTGAAGTTCATCCTCTCCGCCCCCGCCATGACCGGCCAGATGATTACCCTGGATGGCGGCCAGCATCTGAACTGGCAGACGCCGGACATCACGGACGTGAACGAATAGGCTTTTGCTTGACTCCCCTGGCCCGTGGCGCGAGGGTGCGGCGGGATTGTTTCAGCCAGGGAAAACCGTCATGGACAGGGAAAACAGCGCCGCCTCGGTGATGAGCGGGGCCATCGCCAGCGCCCGCCACGGGCTGGCCCATGTCTTCGTGCGCGATCTGACGCTGAAGGCCATGCTGGGAGTGCATGACTTCGAGAAGCTGGAGCCGCAGCGCGTCATCATCAATGTCGATCTCACCGTGCGCGAGCGCAACGACCCCCTGGAGGACGACATCCACAAGGTGGTTTCCTACGAAAAGGTGGTGGATCACATCAAGGCCATCGTCGCCGATGGCCATGTGCATCTGGTGGAGACGCTGGCCGAGATGATCGCCGAAAAAAGCCTTGAGAACCCCCATGTGGTGGCCGCCCGCGTGCGGGTGGAAAAGCCCGACATCTTCCCCGAGGCGCGCTCCGTCGGCGTCGAAATCGAGCGGCGCAAGGACGACTCTTGAAAATCTACCATTTTGCAACAATAATGGTTGCAAAAGGAATTGGGTCATGCCGTCCATCACGCTGAAAAACATCCCTGATGCGCTATATGTCCGGCTGAAAAGAGCCGCCAGGGCGCACCATCGCTCCCTCAACGGAGAGGTGTTGCACCGGCTGGAAGCCTCCTTGAAAACGGATGCTATGAGTGCCGGGGAACGGCTTGAAAGACTGCGCGCAGTGCAGCCGGACATCCCGCCGGATTCCCTTTCTCTCGACGAGATACTGGCGGCGGTCGAGGAAGGCCGTCCTTGATCGTCGCGGATGCCAATATTCTCGCCTATCTGGTCATGCCTCGCTTTACATGGATGCGGCGCGGGCTCTCTACCGCAAGGACAGTGAATGGGCGGCGCCGTTTCTGTGGCGCAGCGAGTTCAACAACATCATGGCGCTGGCCATGCGCAAGGGCTTGGTGCGGCTTGATGAAGCGAAAGCCATGCAAGGCGAAATAGCGGACTTGCTCGCCGGGCGTGAATATTTCGTGCCTGCGGGCCTTGTTCTGGAACTGGCCGAAAAATCGGGCTGCACGGCCTATGATTGTGAGTTCGCGCTCTTGCCCTGCGCCTTGATGTGAAGCTGGTCAGCATGGACCGCAAGCTTCTGCGCGCCTTTCCCGGGCTCGCGGTATCACTGGCGTAACAGCCGCCCTTGCCTTGCCGGGCGCTCGGGCATACATCACGGAGCATGGCGGACGAACACGGGAACATGGATGAGGTGACGAGCGGGCCGGGCTCGCTGAAGGCCGGGCTGGAGGTGATCTCGGCCTTCGTGAAGACCCTGCCGCGCAAGCCCGGCGTCTATCGCATGTATGACGCCGCGGGCGAGCTGCTTTACGTGGGCAAGGCGCGTGATCTGAAGGCGCGGGTGAGCACCTACGCGCGCGGCCAGGGGCATACCCGGAGCATCACCATGATGCTCTCGAAGGTGGCGCGCATGGAGGTCACCACCACCGCCACGGAGGCCGAGGCGCTGCTGCTGGAGGCCAACCTCATCAAGAAGCTCAAGCCGCGCTACAACGTGCTGCTGCGCGACGACAAGTCCTTTCCCTACATTCTCATCGCCCGCGATCACGAGGCGGCCCGGCTGATGAAGCATCGCGGCGCGCGGCGCATCAGGGGCAGCTATTATGGCCCCTTCGCCAACGCCGGAGCGGTGAACCGCGCCATCAGCGCCATGCAGAAGGCCTTTCTCATCCGCTCATGCTCCGATTCGGTTTATGCCAACCGCACCCGCCCCTGTCTTCTGCATCAGATCCGCCGCTGCGCCGCGCCCTGCACCGGCGAGGTGAGCATAAAGGAGCATGACGCCCTGGTGAAGCAGGCCGAGGATTTCCTCTCCGGCCGCTCGCACAAGGTGCAGGCGGAATTGACGAAACAGATGGAGGAAGCGGCGGAAAGGCTGGATTTCGAAACGGCCGCCATCCTGCGCGACCGCATCGCCGCCATGGCGCACATTTCGGCGGGGCAAGGGGTGAACCCGCGCACCTTCGAGCAGGCGGACGTTTTCGCCATCGCCATCGAGGGCGGGCAGGCCTGCATTCAGGCCTATTTCTACCGCGCCTTTCAGAACTGGGGCAATCAGGCCTATTTCCCGCGCATCGAGGCCGGGCGGGACGAGGCGGACATCCTCTCCGCCTTCGCCGCGCAGTTCTACGACAACCGCCCCGCGCCATCGCTGATTCTGCTCTCCCATGACGTGGCCGAACGGGAGCTGCTTTCGGAGGCGCTGTCCTCCCGCGCCGGGCACAAGGTGCATGTGCATTGCCCGAGGCGGGGCGAAAAGCGCCAGTTCGTGGAAACGGCGCTGGACAATGCCCGCGAGGCCCTGGGGCGCAGGCTGGCGACGACGCGGGCGCAGGCGAAGCTGCTGGCGGCCACGGCGGAGGCCTTCGGCCTGCCGCGCCCGCCCCGGCGCATCGAGGTCTATGACAACTCCCACATTCAGGGAACAAACGCCGTCGGCGCGATGATCGTGGCCGGGCCGGAAGGCTTCATGAAGGCCCATTACCGCAAGTTCAACATCAGGGGAGAGGACATCACCCCCGGCGACGACTTCGGCATGATGCGCGAGGTCATGCGGCGGCGCTTCTCGCGGCTGGCGCGGGAGAAACCG
>JALUFY010000186.1 GCA_027051995.1 Hyphomicrobiales bacterium | reverse complement strand
TCCCCACGCCCATGGCGAAGAAGACGAAGTGAAAGGCCAGAACCCATTTCATTGCCGCGCGCTCCAGGTGGGTGAAGGTGGGTGAAGGATGCGTCCTGATAGGATGAAAGCGGGGGATTTCGCAAGGGCGCGTTGACTTGCGCGGCGCAAGGCGGCAAACCTTGGCGGAATTGTTCCCTGATCCGGAGAGACCCATCATGACCGCGCCGCGCCTGACGCCCCTTGCCGCCTCCCTGCCTTCCACCGTGCCGTTCGTCGGGCCGGAGACGCACGAGCGGCAGACGGGGGTGGCCTTCGCCGCGCGCATGGGGGCGAACGAAAACGTCTTCGGCCCCAGCCCGAAGGCCGTGGCGGCCATGCGCGATGCGCTGACAGGCGTGTGGACATACGCCGATCCTGAGAACCATGATCTGCGCGCGGCGCTGGCGCGCAAGCATGGGGTAGCGCCGGAAAACATCATGGTGGGCGAGGGGATTGACGGCCTGCTTGGCGTGCTGGCGCGGCTGATGGTGGCGCCGGGCACGCCCGTGGTGGTCTCTCAGGGCGGCTATCCGACGTTCAATTTCCATGTGGCCGGGTTCGGCGGAAAGATGCATGCCGTTCCCTTTACCGATGACGACCGCGAGGACGGTTTTGCGCTGATGGACAAGGCGCGGGAGACGGGCGCGCCTTTAGTCTATCTGGCCAATCCGGACAATCCGATGGGCACATGGTGGAGCGCGGAGCAGATCGGGGAGATGATCGCGCGGCTGCCGGAGGATACCGTGCTGTGCCTGGACGAGGCCTATATCGATTTCGCCCCGGAGGGCACGGAGCCGCCCATTGACGTGTCCGATGCGCGGGTTGTCCGCATGCGCACCTTTTCCAAGGCCTATGGCATGGCCGGCATGCGGGTGGGATACGCCATCGGGCACGAGCGGCTGATCTCGGCCTTTGACAAGGTGCGCAATCACTTCGGCATGAACAAGCTGGGGCAGATCGCGGCGCTGGCGGCGCTGGAGGATGGCGAATGGCTGGCCGGGATCGTGCGCAAGGTGCGCAAATCCTGTGACGAGATCGCCCGCGTCGCGCGCCAATGCGGCCTTGCGCCCATTCCCACGGCGACCAATTTCGTCGCCATCGATACCGGCGGTGATGGCGCGCTGGCGCGCCGCGTGGTGGAGGAGATGGGCAAGCGCGGGGTCTTCATCCGCATGGCCTTCGCCGCGCCGCAAAACCGCTGCATCCGCGTCTCCGCCGGGCGGGAAGAGGACCTGGAGCTGTTCGCCAGGGCGCTGCCGGAGGCGCTGGCGGCGGCGCGCGGATAAGGGGCGCGAAAGGGCTCCGCGCCCTGGCTGGCGGGCGCGGAGGAGCTGATGTGTTTCCGCTTTCCGGCTACTTTTTCAGCGGCTGCATGGCCTGGGCGGTCCTGGCCAGGCGGGCCAGGTTGAGGAATTCGGCGCGATAGCCGAAGGGATCATCGCCCTTTGCCCCGCGTCCCATGCGGATGATGTCGTCCCATGTCAGCGCGCCGGTGTATCTGCCGCCGCGCAGCAGCTGGGCGAAGCTGGCCGCCGCGATGGAAAAGCGCACGTCTTCAGGCGCTTGGCCAAAAGTCTTCACCTCATCCTTTATCGTCACCGGGCGGGCAATCAGGCGGCTTTTGCTCTCGCCGGGCAGCTTGTAGCGGATCTTGACGAAGGCGTATTCATCGCTTTTGCCGCCCGCGTTCGCCGTCCTGTTCCCGCCATAGCGGGGGGCGTCGATGAGGCCCTTTCGTCCCCTGGGCACGAATTCGTAGATGGCGGTGACGGCATGGCCCGCGCCGATGTCGCCGGCGTCCACCTTGTCGTTGTTGAAGTCCTCGCGCTTCAGCTTGCGCGTTTCGTAGCCCACCAGGCGGTATTCGGAGACGGCGGCGGGATTGAATTCCACCTGCACCTTCACGTCCGAAGCGATGGTGAAGAGATTGCCGGTGAGCTCCTGCACGAGGGCCTTTCTGGCCTCGTTGAGGGTGTCGATATATAGGGCGTTGCCGTTGCCGTTCTGGGCCAGGGCCTGCATGAGGGCGTCATTGTAATTGCCGCGCCCGAAGCCCAGCACGGTGAGGCTGACACCGCTCTTGCGCTTTTCGGCCACGAAGTCCTTCAGCCGCTCGGGATCGCTGATGCCGACGTTGAAATCACCGTCGGTGGCCAGGATGACGCGGTTGACGCCGCCCTTCTTCATCGCCTGTCCGGCCAGGGCGTAGGCCTGACGGATGCCTTCGCCGCCCGCCGTGGAGCCGCCGGCTGTGAGATTCTCCAGCACGGAGAGGATTTTCGCCCGCTGCTTCACCGGCGTGGGCGGCAGGGCCGTGCCGGCGCTTCCGGCGTAGGTGACGATGCTCACCGTGTCGTCATCGCGCAGACTGGACAGCATGAGGCGGAAGGAATTGATCAGCAGCGGCAGCTTGTCGGGGCTTTGCATGGAGCCCGACGTGTCGATGAGGAAGACCAGATTGGCCGGCGGGCGGGCGGCCTGTTTGACCTCGTATCCCTTGACGCCGATGTGCATCAGTTTGGCCCCGGCGCGCCATGGGCTGGGCAGCACGGTGACGGAGGCGCGGAAGGGTTTCGTCCTGTCCGCGGGCGCGGGATAATCGTAATCGAAATAGTTGATGATCTCCTCGGCGCGCACCGCGTCACGCGGCGGCAGGACGCCATCCATGAGGGCGCGGCGCACGAAGGCGTAGGACGCCGTGTCCACATCCAGCGAGAAGGTGGAGACGGGGGCTTCGGAAACCAGCTTCACGGGATTGTCCGAGAAGTGTTTGAAACGGTCGCGGCCCTGTTCCACGTAAGCCGGGGCGGGCATGGGTTCCGGCATGACGCGGCTTGCGGCCACCCTGGCCGGATGGGCCATCTTGCGCTTGGCGTAGGCCATGGGGCGGGCGGCGGTGACAAAGCGTGGAGCCGGGCCGGGTGTTGCCGGCGCAGGGGCTTTCATGGCGAGCCTGTTGCGGCTGATAGCGGTATCCATGGCCACCTTCTCCTCCATCACGGACGGCGGGGAGACGGGCGCTTGCCGCCCGGCGGTCTTGTCCGCGCCCGGCCTGAGCATGGCCACGGTGGTTTCTCCGGCGGGCTTGTGCAGGATGCCCGGCAGATTGAGGGCGGCGATGGCGATGGCGGCGGCGGAGGCCGCGCCCGTGGCGGCGAATTTCCAGTTTATGGCTTGCGTGGTCATGTCGATCAGTCCTTTCAGAAAATGGCCCCCCATGAGCCTTTTTCCGGTTGGACGTCCGGCGCGCGCGTTTCCTTGGGCGGCGCGGAAATTTTTTTGCGTTTCCTCGTCAAAGGCGCGCATGGCGGCCTCCAGCGCGGCCCGTTTGGCGCGCCGTCCGGCCTGCGGGGCGCTGCCGCGCAGGGCCTTTTCGAGATGTTTCAGATCACCGGTCATTGCGTCATGCCTTTCAGGCGCTTGCGGATTTCATGCATCCGCCAGGAGATGGTGCTTTCCTTGCATCCGAGGATTTCGCCCGCCTGTGCGTGGCTGAGGTCATGATCGAGCACCAGCAGGGCGGTCTCGCGCAAAGGGTCGTCCAGTTCGTCGAGCATTTCGCGCAGGTAACGGGCGCGCCTTGCGGCCTCGGCGGAATCCTCCAGGGCGAGGCGGGCGAAATCGCCATATTCGGCCCGCTTGCGGCGCTCGCGGCCCAGGGCGCGCAGATGATCTCGGCAGGCGTTGAGCGCCAGGGCGTAAAGCCAGGTGGAGAAGCGCGCGCGGCCATCGAAGAGGGCGATCTTGCGCGCCAGCTTGACGCAGATGTCCTGCGCCAGATCCTCGGCGCCGGCGGGGTCTTGCGCATGGCGCGCGGCCAGCCGGAGGATGACGCCATAATGGCGATCCACCAGCCGCGCGAAGGCGGCGCGGTCTCCGCGGGCGGCCGCCCGCGGAGAC
>JALUFY010000185.1:3460-3942 GCA_027051995.1 Hyphomicrobiales bacterium | reverse complement strand
GACGCGGCGGACGCAGCGGGCGCAAGGGGGCGGCCGGGCGCGGACGCAGCGGGCGAAACCGCATTTCCGGCTGGAGCGCGCCGCCATCAGGCGCGGCCTGTCCCCCGTCTGCGGGCTGGACGAGGCTGGGCGCGGGCCGCTGGCCGGGCCCGTGGTCGCCGCCTGCGTGGCGCTGAACCCGAAGGCCATTCCCGATGGCATTGACGATTCCAAGCGCCTGCCGGAGGAGGCCCGCCGCCGCCTGCGTGACGAGCTGATGCTCTGCGCCGCCGTCGGCGTCGGCATGGCCACGGTGGAGGAGATCGACGCCATCAATGTTTATCACGCCACGTTTCTGGCCATGAGGCGCGCTTTCGAAGCCATGCCGGAACAGCCCGCTTTCGCTCTGGTTGACGGCAATCACGCCCCGGACATCGCCTGCGAATGCCAGACGGTGGTCGGCGGCGATGGAGAGGATTTGCGAATCGCCGCCGCCTCCATCA
>JALUFY010000185.1:0-3450 GCA_027051995.1 Hyphomicrobiales bacterium | reverse complement strand
CCACCTTGGCGATGATGGAGGCGGCGGCGATTCGCAAATCCTCTCCATCGCCGCCGCCTCCATCATCGCCAAGGTGGCGCGCGACGAGATCATGATGGAGCTGGACGCGCGATACCCCGGCTATGGCTTCGCCGCCCACAAGGGATACGCCGTGCCCGCCCACAAGCAGGCGCTGGCCAGTCTCGGCCCCTGTCCGGCCCACCGCGCCAGTTTCGCCCCGGTGCGCGAGGCGCTGCGCAAGGGCCGCTGAGGCCGTCTCCACCCCGCCCGCTCACGCCCCGTTAACCATGTCTCCCGATATCGATTCACTTGGGAGTCCCCTGACTCTTATGCTGATCCCGCTTCGGGCGAAAAAGCCCGCCGGTCAGTCGCGTAAAGGGAGATGGGGACACATGGGCGCGGAAGCGAAAACGGACATCAGGCCACTGCTCGACAATGTTCTTGTCGGCGATTGCATCACGGAATTGCGCAAGATCCCCTCTCGCTCGGTGGATCTGGTCTTCGCCGATCCGCCCTACAATCTCCAGCTGTCGGGCAATCTGCACCGTCCCGACCAGTCGCGCGTCGATGGCGTCACCGAGGCCTGGGACAGATTTGATTCCTTCGCCGCCTATGACGATTTCACCCGCGCCTGGCTTTCCGAGTGCCGCCGCGTTCTCAAGGAGGATGGCGCGCTGTGGGTCATCGGCTCCTATCACAACATCTTCCGCGTCGGCGCGGCCCTTCAGGATCTCGGCTTCTGGCTGCTCAATGATGTCATCTGGCTGAAATCCAACCCCATGCCGAATTTCCGCGGCCGCCGCTTCACCAACGCCCATGAAACCCTCATATGGGCGGCGCGCGGCGAAAAATCCCGCTACACCTTCAATTACAATGCCATGAAGGTGTTCAACGGCGATGTGCAGATGCGCTCCGACTGGATGCTGCCGCTGTGCAACGGCGGCGAGCGCCTCAAGGGCGAGGACGGCGCGAAACTGCACCCGACGCAAAAGCCCGAAAGCCTGCTGCACCGGGTGATCCTGGCGTCTTCCAACCCCGGCGACGTCATCCTCGATCCCTTCTTCGGCACCGGCACCACCGGCGCGGTGGCCAAGCGCCTGGGCCGCCGCTGGATCGGCATCGAGCGCGACGGGAATTACGCCGAAGCCGCCCGCGCCCGCATCGCCGCCATCCGCCGGGTCAACGGCGAGGCGCTGGAAATCACCCGGGGCAAGCGGGCCGAGCCGCGCGTTCCCTTCGGCGCGCTGCTGGAGCATGGCCTGCTCAAGCCCGGCGGCAGGCTCTATGACCCCACCGGCCAGCACGCCGCGCGCATCCGCGCCGACGGCTCCTTGGCCCTCAAGGACGCCTCCGGCTCCATCCACAAGATGGGCGCGCACGTCATGGGCGCGCAGGCCTGCAACGGCTGGACGTTCTGGCATTTCAGAAAGCGCGGCGCGCTGGCCCCCATCGACCTGCTGCGCCAGCAGGTGCGCGCCAGCATGAAACAGACCGCGTAAAGACCCGCTCCGCCGCGCCTGTCATGTTTCGCCCGCCTCCATCGCCGCGGCGAAGGCCTTTTGCATGACGCCGGGCAGTCCCGCCTCGTCCATGCGCGCCGCCGGATGGAAGAAGTATGGCGCGTCAACGGCAAAATCCAGCGGCAGCGGCTCCGTGATGCGCCATACCCGCAGCGTCAGCGAAAAATGCGTGAAGACATGCCGCACCGGCTCCTTCACCGGCGTGAAGGACAGGCCGAAGGGCGTATCGCTGTCCCACGGGCGGGGAGCCTTGTCCCAGCCGCAAGAGGGCAGCTCGGCCATGCCGCCCAGAAGCCCCTTGACGGGCCTGCGCCGCAACAGGACGGCGCCGTCCTCGCGGGTCATCACATAAACATCGCCCCGCCGCTCCGGCCTGGGCTTCTTCGCCGCCTTTTTGGGCAGGTTGTGCGCGATTCCAAGTCTCAATCCCGCGCAGTCCCGCGCCCAGGGGCAGGCCGCGCAACCGGGATTCTTCGGCGTGCAGATCATCGCCCCGAGATCTATCAGCGCCTGGGCGAAATCGCCGGGCCTGCCGGCCGGCACAAGCGATTGCGCCGCTTCGGCGATGGCCCGCTTGGCCTTCGGCAAGCCTTCCGTGATGGCGAAGGCCCGCGCGATCACCCGCTCCGCGTTGGCGTCCACCGCCGCCTCGCGCGCCCCGAAGGCGATGGCCGCGATGGCTCCCGCTGTATAGGGGCCGATGCCGGGCAGCTTGCGCAACTGCGCCGCCGTTCGCGGAAACCGCCCGCCAAGCTCCTCCGTCACCACCTTCGCGCAGGCGTGCAGGTTGCGCGCCCGCGCATAGTAACCAAGCCCCGCCCAGGCGGCCAGCACATCCTCGCGCCGCGCCGCCGCCAGCGCCGCCACCGTTGGCCAGCGCCCAAGAAAGGCGGTGTAGTAGCGCCCCGCCGCCGCCGTGGTGGTCTGTTGCAGCATGATTTCCGACAGCCACACCCGGTAGGGATCGGGCCGTGCTTCGCCCCTGGCCCGCCACGGCAGATCGCGGCCGTTGCCGTCATACCAGGCAAGCAGGGCGGCGCTCATGGAAGCTGTGTTCATCTGGGGTTCATCCTTCCGCTGGCAGGATCGGCACATGACGGATTGGTAACTGGCCTCGCGCATGTGTTATTGGCAAAAATGCCCGCTGGCCAGTATGATGATGCCTGTTTTGCATGGGACGGAAGCCGCATTGAAGCCGCTGAACAGATATTTCGACGCCATCGCCCGCCCCGCGCTGGAGCGGCATGGCTTCGCCTACGCGGAACTGTTGCGCAACTGGGCGCGCATCGCCCCGGACGTGGCCGCCTTCGCCCGCCCCGAAAGCCTGCATTTCCCCCGCCGCGCCGGAAAGGGCCATACGGCGGCCCATCTGCGCCTGCGCGTGCAGCCCGGCCGCGCCCTGGAGATGCAGCACATGCAGGGCCAGATCATCGAGCGCATCAACGCCTATTTCGGCTACAACGCGGTGGCGAGGCTCTCCTTCGTGCAGGCCCCGCTCGCCGGGGCGGAGGAAGAAACGGAAAAAGCGCCCCAGGGCAGGCCGGATCCCGCCGTGCTGGAGCGCCTGAGGCGCGCCGCGCGGGCCGTTTCCGACCCCGACTTGCGCGAATCACTCGCCCGCCTGGCCGAGGGCGTGAGCGCCACGGCGGCGCGAAAATCATGAAAAGGCCCCGAAAAAGGCCGGTTGTCCACAGCAAAATCCCCATTCACCTTGGTTTGTCCCCCGATATTCAGTAGGCAGGAACACATGAACAGACTTCACAGACGGCATATTCTGACTCTCTCCGGCGCGCTGGCGGTTTTGCCCGCCGCGGCCCTCTTCGCGGCCGCCCCGGCGCTGGCGGGAGACAAGAAACCCGAATACGTCAACACCGGCGTGCTCTACAAGCAGCCCGATATCGGCGACCGTATGCTTGGCAAGGCTGATGCG
>JALUFY010000184.1 GCA_027051995.1 Hyphomicrobiales bacterium | reverse complement strand
CTGCGCGCTCCGGTGGAGGTCTTCTTCGATGATTCGATGCCCATCTTGCCGAACAGGATTTCGCCAAGCTGCTTGGGCGAGCCGGGGTTGAAGGCCTCGCCAGCCAGTTCGTGAATCTCCTTTTCCAGCTCCGCCGCCCGGGCGGCGAACTCCTGCGACAGCCGCGCCAGGGCGTTGCGGTCCACCAGAATGCCGGCCCGCTCCATGTCCGCCAGCACCGGGGCCAGGGGGCGCTCCAGGGTTTCATAGACCGTGCTCATGCGCTCCCGCCACAACCGCGCCTTGAGGATCAGCCACAGGCGCAAGGTCACGTCGGCGTCCTCGGCGGCGTATTCGCAGGCCCGCGCGGGCTCCACGAGATCGAAGGTGATGGCCTTCCTGCCGCTGCCCGCAACATCCTTGAAGGAAATCGGCTTGTGGCCCAGGTGGCGTTCCGAGAGCTCGTCCATGCCATGGCCGCCGCGCCCGGCGTCCAGCACGTAGGACAGGAGCATGGTGTCGTCGAAAGGCGAGATGCGCACGCCGTGGCGGGCCATGACCAGATCGTCATACTTGACGTTCTGCGCGATTTTGAGGACGGCCGGGTCTTCCAGCACCGGCCTGAGCGCCGCGATGGCCTCATCCGGAGCGATCTGTTCGATGCCGTCTTCGCCGCCGAAATCCAGGCCCTCGGCGGCCCGGTGCGCCACCGGCACATAGGCCGCCCGGCCCGGCGCAAGCGCCAGCGAAAAGCCCACGAGCCGCGCGCGCATGGCGTCCAGCGAATCGGTTTCGGTATCGAAGGCCATGACGCCCTCCGCGCGCGCCTCCTCCAGCCATTCCTTCAGTCTGGCGATGTCCGTGATCAGCTCGTAGCCGGCATGATCGAAGGGAACCTCCGTTTTCATCACCGCGGCTTCCACCGGGCCGGTGCGCTCCGGGCCGTCGTCCGTCAGCTCCGGGGCGGGGGCTTCCGGCGTATCCCACCCCTCCGCCGTGACCTCGAGCGCGGGATATTTCGCCGCGCCGATGTCCAGATCGCGGGCGATGCGGCTGGTCAGGGTGGTGAAATCCAGCCCCTTGAGAAATCCGATGAGCTTGGCTTCATCGGGCTTTTTCACCGCGAAATCCGAGAGCGGAACCTTGACGGGCACGTGGCTGTCCAGCGTCACCAGCTTCTTCGATACGCGGGCGTCTTCGGCATGCTCCATCAGCCGCTCGCGCCGTTTGGGCTGCCTGATCTCCTCCGCGCGCGCCAGCAGGTTTTCCAGACCGCCGTATTCGTTGATCAGAAGCGCCGCCGTCTTCACGCCGATGCCGGGCACGCCGGGCACGTTGTCGGTGGAATCGCCGGCCAGCGCCTGCACGTCCGTCACCTTGTCCGGGGTGACGCCGAATTTCTTCTCCACCTCGTCAAGGCCCATGTCGCGGTCCTTCATGGCGTCGTAGAGCGATGTATGCTCGTCCACCAGCTGCATGAGATCCTTGTCGGAGGAGACAATATGCACCGTCGCCCCGGCCTCGCGCGCCTGGCGGGCGTAGGTGGCGATCAGGTCATCGGCCTCGTAGCCTTCCTGCTCCACGGCGGGCACGTTGAAGGCCTCCGTGAGGCGGCGGATCAGGCCGAATTGCGGGATCAGGTCTTCCGGCGGCTCGGGCCGGTTGGCCTTGTATTCGGGATAGATGTCATTGCGGAAGGTCTTGCGCCCGGCGTCGAAAATCACCGCCAGATGAGTGGGCTTCTTGCCCGCGTTCATGCTGGTCAGCAGCTTGTGCAACATGGCCGCGAAGCCATGCACCGCGCCAACGGGCAGCCCGTCGGCCTTGCGCGTCAGCGGCGGCAGGGCGTGATAGGCGCGGAAGATGAACCCCGACCCATCCACCAGCCAGACATGATCGCCGGGGCCCACGGGCCTGCCCGCCCCGCCGGAGGCCGGAGAGGATGATGCGTCCCGGTCGCGGGAAGAAGATGAAGTCTGATCCGTCATGGCGCGCAATATGCCACCGCGAAGGGGCGAAGGCCAGAGAAAGAGGCTCGCTATTTCGCCGCCGTTGTGCAAGACAGGAGCTCCCGCAACCCGGAGAGGAACCGCACGATGAAAAATTCAGGCCGCATCACCCAGCTGCGCAGGCAGAATCTGATCTATCTTCTGCTTTCCGTCCTGCTCGTAGCCGGCGGATACCTGTGGCTGCGCGCGGCCTACGCGGCGGCCAGCAAATGGCCCTTCACGCAGGAAATCCTGCTCGTCATCCTGGGCATCGTCGCCACCATCCTGATCACCGCCCTGCTGCTTAACAAGCAGACGGAGGTGGAGCTTGAGAAGGAATGGTCCATCAAGCTGGCGGATCTGAAGACAGACATCTACATGTCGCTCATCAACCACATCGAACATCTGCTGGCCACCGGCAAGGTAACGCCCGAAGACAAGCTCAGGCTGCGTTTTCTCACCCACAAGCTGGCGCTGGTGGCCGCGCCCAACGTGCTGGAGGAATATCAGCGGTTCATCGACGTGTTCAATTCCGCCTCCAGCGACAATGTCTTTTCGGATCGCGAGGCGGGCAGCATTCACGAGGCCCTGGCGCGCCTGACGGCGGAAATCCGCGGCGATCTGGTGGGCGAAACCGACGGCATGTCCGGCTACACGCAGGCCGACATCCGCGCCCAGATCATGGAAAACACGCGCCAGAGCGCATAGGCGCTCCAGCCGCGTCGGGAACCCTTGCTTTGGGACATAAGGAATATAATCCTTAACAACTTTTAATGCGCCTCCGCGCCCCGTCTCCCTTTCAAACGGGCTCATCCCTCGCCATGTGAAAAACAGGCGGGGGATGAGCCCTTGCTCAATTCACCAGCCGGAAACGGACGGAAAACAACGCCGCAAGACGCCGGATCACCGGGATGGCTTTTGCGCGAACGGTGGCGTCTGTCCGGTTTCCGGATCGAGAAATCTGGAAAAAGGAGACATGCCATGATCAAGACCCATGCGAAAACCTTGGCGGCCACGGCGCTTGCCGCGCTGATGCTGGCGGCCCAGCCCGCGCTGGCCGGCGCGAAGGAGGCCAAACCGGCCGCGAAACCGGCGCCCGCCAAGACGGTGCAGGCGGACAAGGCGCAAAAAACCCAGGATTCCGCAACCATCCGCGAGAAAGCCGGCGCCAGGGCGCGCAAGACGGGCGCGGGCAAGGCGGACATCGAGCGGGAGAAAATTCTGGCGGAAGCCGTGGCGGCCGTGCGCGAGACGGAAAACGCCATCAAGGCGCTGGACAAGAAGGACAAAAAGGCGGCGCTCGACGCCCTGGCCAGGGCCACCGGCAAGCTGGAGATCATCCTCGCCGCCGAGCCCAATCTGGCGCTCGCGCCGGTGAATGTGCAAAGCCAGGTTCTGGATATCTACGCCGATATCAAGGCCGTCCGCACGGCGGTTGACAAGGCCGTGACCCTGCTGAAGAAGGGCCGCGTGCAGGATGCCCGCGCGCTGGTCTCCGGGCTGGCCAGCGAGATCGTCATAGAAGTGGTCAACGTGCCTCTGGCCACCTATCCGGACGCCATCAAGGCCGTTGTGCCGCTGATTCAGAAAGGCAAGTTCAAGGAAGCGCGCGAGGCGCTTGTCACGGCGCTGAACACGCTCATCATCACCCGCCACATCATCCCGCTGCCGATTCTGCGCACCGAGGAGATGCTGGCCCGTGCCGAGAAGCTGGCCGAGAAGGCCAAGCGCACCCCGGCGGAGGACAAGGAGCTGGCCGGCATTCTCAAGGCGGCGCGCACCGAGCTGCAATTCGCCGAGGCCCTGGGCTACGGCAAGGAAGGCGACTTCAAGCCCTTCTACGCGCAGCTTGACAAGATCGCCGCGAAGACGAAGGGCGGCAAGCATGGCAAGGGCTTCTTCGACGAGCTGAAGAAGGCGCTGGCGCACTTCCGCGCGAAGATCTTCTAGAGGGAGAGGACGGCTTCATCTTGAAGCGGCCTCAGGGGCGGCTCCGGCGGGAGCCGCCCTTTTTTCATCACGCAGAAGGCGGCGTGCGGAACAGGGAAACAAAAAGACCGCGCAAGGCGCAGCCATCATCACAAGCAGTAATAAAATGGAGGAAGGAGGGAAATGGTGGAGCCAGGCGGAATCGAACCGCCGACCTCTTGAATGCCATTCAAGCGCTCTCCCAACTGAGCTATGGCCCCACGCATATGTCCGTCCGCCGCGAAGGCGTTTCGCCGCCGCGCCGTCCGGGGCTTTAAATAGGGCCAAAGCGTTTCCGGCGCAAGAGCCCGGCGGCGAAAAAATGCAAAAAATTCGCCCCCGCCGCCGGGCGGCCGTCAGCCGCTCCAGGCATGGCGCAGGGGGGTGAGAAGCCGCTTCACATCACGCAGGATTCCCAGCGTCGCGGGGGCCAGGATGAGCACCAGAATGGTCGATCCGGCCAGCCCGAAGACGATGGTGATGGCCATGGGCAGCAGGAACTGCGCCTGAAGGGATTTCTCGAACATCAGCGGCGTCAGCCCGCCGATGGTGGTCAGCGAGGTGAGCAGCACGGCGCGCAGCCTGTCGCGCGCCGCCCCGGTGGCCGCCGTGCGCGTGTTCTCTCCATTTTCCAGGCGTTCCGAGGCGCGGGCCACGAGGATGATCGAATCGTTGATGATGATGCCCGACAATCCCAGCATGCCGATCAGCGACAGGATGGTCAGCGAAAAGCCCATGATCCAGTGGCCGATGATCGCGCCGGTAACGCCGAAGGGAATGATGGTCATGACGACGAGGGGTTTTGCGTAGCCGCCGAAAATCCAGGCGAGAATGATGTAGATGAGCGCCAGCGCCACCAGTCCGCCGGTCTTCAGATCGCCCATGGATTTGCGCTGTTCCTCCGCCCCGCCGGAGATCCTCGCCGTGACGCCGTATTTGCCCGTGATGGCGTCCAGATCCGCCGCCTTGATGGCCTGCATGGCCTCCGAAATGGATGCCGTGGCCGGATCAACATCGCCCGAGACGCTCATCACCGCCTTGCCGTTGCGCCGGTAGATGACGGAGAATCCCGGCTCTTCCGTCAGGCGCGCGATATCGGCCAGCGGCAGCCATGCGCCCGTGGCCGAGCGCACGTAGATATCGCGCAGGGCGGCCATGCCGGTGATTTGCCCGGCCCGGCGCACCCTGAGGTTCACCTCCTCCAGATCGCGGGCGAACTTGCGCGCCACCACGCCGCGCAGGGCGGCGCGCACCTGGCGGGTGACGGTGGCGGTATCGAACCCCAGGGCCTTGCCGCGCGCGGTGATGGAAACGCGCACGTCGCGCTTGCCGTATGGCAGATCGTCGGAGACGCTGAAGACGCCGGGAATGCGCTTGAGCAGCGCGGCCACCTCGGATGCGGCCTGTTTCAGCACGAAGGGATCATCGCCGCGCAATTCGATCTCCAGATCCTTCGGCGCGCTGGCGGCATGGCGGCGGCCAAAGGAGATGCGCTCCACGCCGGGAATGCGCGGCATGGCCTTGCGCCAGGCGCGCAGCAACGTGCTGGTGCGGATGCTGCGCGCCTCCGAATTGGTCAATTGCGCGTCCAGCTGGGCCAGATGATCGCCGGTGGAATAGCCCATCTTGCCGATGCGCGCGAAAGTGGCGGTAATGAGCTTTTCGCCCTTGCCCAGCCGCTTTTCCACCTTCCTGAGAGAGCGCTCGATGGCCTCCACCGCCTTCAGGGTTTCCGTCTCCGGCGTTCCGGCGGCCATGATGATGTTGGCCGAGATATGTTCCGACTCCGGCGAGGGAAAGAAGTTGAAGCGCATGCGCCCGCTCATCGGCAGGGAGACGGCCAGCACAAGCGCCGCGATCATGAGCGCCCAAGTGGCGTAACGCCAGTCATAGGCCAGGGTCACGGCGCGGTTGAACGGCCCGTCGCGGAAGGCGGCGAACGTCCCGTCGAACCAGCGCCGGAAGCGCCCGGGCTCACCGCCGCCGCGCAGGGCGTGGCGCAGGTGGCTGGGCAGAATGAGGAAGCATTCGGCCAGCGAGGCGGCGAGCACCGAAATGACCACCAGCGGCAGGGCGATGATGATGGAGCCCACCCGCCCCTGAAAGAAGAACAGCGGCAGGAACGAGGCCATGGTGGTCAGGCTGGCCGCCGAGACCGGCCCCAGCATGCGCAGCGCGCCCTCCACCGCCGCCGTCTCCGGCGGCAGGCCGCCGGCGCGCAGGGTGGCGGTGTGCTCGCCCACCACGATGGCGTCATCGACGATGATGCCGAGGGTGAGGATGAGGGCGAAGAGCGACACCATGTTGATGCTCTGGCCGGTGAAATACATCACCGCGAGCGCCGCCAGCATGGACACCGGAATGCCCGCCGCCACCCAGAAGGCGATGCGCCCGCTGAGGAAAATGAACAGAATGACCAGCACGAGCACAAGCCCCTGCGCGCCGTTGCGCACCAGCAGGCCGATGCGGTCTTTCAGATAATTGGCCCGCACGTCATAGGGCAGAACGGTCAGGTCGCGGGGCAATCGCGGCTTGATCTTTTCAAGATAGTTGTTGAAAATCCGGCTGGTGCGCAAGGTATCGGCGGCCGGCGTGCGCCAGACATCAAGCCGGATGGCCGGCCGGCCCGCCGAATAGCCGCGCACATCGTCGGGATCGAAGCCGTCGCGCACATCCGCGATATGGGCCAGCCGCACATGCTCGCCGCCCAGCCCGGCGCGCACGATGATGCGGCCGATGGCCTCCGCCGTGCGCGCCTTGCCCGCGCCATGCACGGACTTGTCCAGCCCGCCGGTGATATCGCCCGCGGGCGTATCGGCGGTTTCCGCCCGCACCTGCCTGGCCAGCCTCTCCACATCCAGATCGAGGCGGCGCAACTGGGCCTGCGGCGCGCTGATGGTGATCTCCCGCTTGCGCGCCCCGGCGTATGTGACGCGCTCCAGCCCGGCGGCGAGCAGCCCGTCGCGGATCCGCCGCGCGTAGGTGCGCAGGGCCTGTTCCGGATAGGGGCCGGTGATCAGAAGCCGCGCCACCAGCTCATAGCGCGTCACCTGCTGGATCACCGGCGTATCGGCGTCTTCGGGCAGGGTGGTGACGCCATCGACGGCCTTTTTGACGTCGTTGAGCGCCTTGTCCATGTCCCAGCCGTCCTTGAAGCGCAGCGAGATATAGGCCGAGCCCTCGCGGGCCACGCCGAAGAATCCGTCCGTCTCGTCCAGCCCGTCGATGAAGCGCAGGGCAGGCTCCAGATTGCGGATGACGGTCTTTTCCATGTCGGCGGGTGTGGCCCCGGCCCAGGTGACGCGCACCGAGATGCGCGGAATGTCGATGGTGGGGAAGAACTGCGTGTTGAGCCTTTGCAGCGCCAGCAGCCCGGCCAGCACCATGACCGCCAGAAGGAGATTGGCCGCCGTCGCATGCAGCGCGAAAAAGCGCACCAGGGCGGCGAAAGGCGAGGCGCTTCGCGAGGGCGGCGGGGTCATCGCGCCATGACCTTCGTCTTGCGGCCCTCCACCGGATTGGCCAGACGGTTGACGACGATCATCTCGCCGCCCTTCAGGCCGCGCACCAGGGCCTTGCCGCGCGCGTATCCGGCCAGCGTCACGGGCAGCGCCTTCAGCCGCCCGTCCACCACGGCATAGACCCGTGATGCGTCATAGACCGCCGATTCCGGCAAAAGCGCCGCGTCATGCACGTCCGGCCCGGCCATGCGCGCCTCGATGAAGGCGCCGGGCCGCAGCCATTGCGCCTTTCGCGGATCGGAAACCCGCGCGAAGAGATAGACCACCCCCTTGCCCTGCGCCACGTCCGGCGTGACGCGCGTAATGCGTCCGGCCAGCGTCAGCTTGCCGGCGGAGGTGTCCCAGATGATGCGGACATCGCGCCCCCTGATGGCTTCGCCCGCCGCCTTCAGCGCGCCGAAACGCCGCTCGGACAGCGCCAGGCGGGCCTCCGGCGGCTCCGAGGAGATCAGGGTGATCAGCTTGTCCGCCGGGCCCGTCTGCTGGCCCGTTTCGGCGTGGCTTTCGGCCACGCGCCCGTCGAATGGGGCGCGCAGAACGGTGTCGGCGAGGTTCTTTCTGGTCCGCTCCAGCATCCATTTCTGGCGAGTAATGGCGGCCTCCTGCTGGGCGGCGCGCGCCTCCGTGGCCGCGATGTTGGCCTTGCGCTGCGCAAGGGCCAGCCGTTTTTGCGAAGCTGTCAGGCGCCGCTTGTCGAGCCCCGCGTCCGGCAGCGCGCCGCGCCTGTTCAGGGCTTTCGCGCGCGCCAGATCGCGCAGGGCGATGTCCAGCTGCTCCCTGGCGTTGGCGGCGGCGGCCTTTTCCAGCGCCAGCCGGGTGCGCGTCTCGGTCAGCTGCGCCCGCGCCTGGGCCAATGCCGCCTCGGCCTCCCTGACGGCGGCCCGCCAGGGCAGATCGTCGATGCGCGCGAGCAGCTGGCCCTTTTTCACCACCGCCCCGGCGCGCAGCCCCGGCGCGACCTCCACGATGCGCCCGGAGACGGGCGGGGCGAGAACCGCGCGGCGGGTGGCCGCGGCCTGCCCGTAGAGCGTCCATTCGGGCCTGGCTGTGGTCAGTCTGGCGGGCAGCACGCGCACCGGCTCGATGGTTTCCCTGGCCGCGTGCGGCCTGGGCTTTATGGCCGAGGCCATCATCATCCGCCAGCCGGCGTAGGCTGCGGCGAGAAAGGCGGTGGCCAGGAGAAACTTCAGAACGCCGCGCAGGATGGAGCGCCGGGGCGGGGCATCCGCCGCCTCCGCTGATGTCGCGGCCGCGCGCACGTCTTGCGATCCTGGCATCTCGTTCATGGGCCGCACTCTAGCGGCAAAAGCGTTCCAGCCAAATGAAAAAGGCGCAAGAAAATGAAATGGCGGTAAACGGCGCGGGCCCGTCTCAGGCCGGCAGCAGGGCGGCGATGGCGGCGCGCAGCTCGTCAAGGCCGGTTTTCTTGCGCGCCGAGGTCATGTGGATGTCCGGATGCGCGGCGGGGCGTCTGGCCAGCTTGCCGCGCAGCTCTTCCAGCAGCTTTTCGCGCGCCGGGGGCTTGATCTTGTCGGCCTTGGTGATGACCACCTGATAGTTCACCGCCGCCTCGTCGAGCAGATCCATGGCGTCCAGATCGTGGGGCTTCAGCCCGTGGCGGGCGTCGATGAGCACGAAGACGCGCCGCAGGCAGGCCCGCCCGCGCAGAAAGCCGCGCACCAGCGCCTGCCAGCGTTTGACCAGGGATTTCGGCGCTTTCGCATAGCCGTATCCGGGCATGTCCACCAGCGCCATGCGCCCCGAGGCCATGGCGAAATAGTTCAGCTCGCGGGTGCGCCCCGGCGTGTTGGAGGTGCGCGCCACGCCGCCGTGGCCGAACAGGGCGTTGATGAGCGAGGACTTGCCGACGTTGGAGCGCCCGGCGAAGGCGATCTCCACCTCGTGGGGCGGGGGCAGATGCTCAAGCCCGGTCACGCCCAGCAGAAACTCCGGCGGCCGCTTGAACAGCTCCCGCCCGGCGGCGATGGCGGCCTGGCGCTCGCGCTCCTCCAGCCCGGCCAGCGGATCGGCGCTGATGGCGCGCGCCCGCCTCAGCCCTTCTGGCCGCTCCCGGCCTTTTTCAGGAAGGGCAGGCTGTCCTTGATGTTTTGCCATATGTGCACCTCGACGCCGTTTTTCTTCATGATATAGGCCTGCTGGATGATGGACAGGAAGTTGTTCCAGGCCCAGTAGAGCACCAGCCCGGCCGGGAAGGTGCCCAGCATGAAGGTGAAGATGAGCGGCATCCAGTTGAACATCTGCGCCTGGATGGGATCGGGCGGCGTCGGGTTCAGGCGCATCTGCACCCACATGGTGATGCCCATGATCAGCGGCAGCACGCCGATCATCAGCATCTGAGGCGGCGTCCAGGGAATGAGGCCGAAGAGATTGAACAGCGATGTCGGATCGGGCGCGGAGAGATCCCTGATCCAGCCGTAGAACGGCGCGTGGCGCATCTCGATGGTGACGAACAGCACCTTGTAGAGCGAGAAGAAGATGGGGATCTGCACCAGCATGGGCAGACACCCGGCCATCGGCGAGACCTTGTGCTTCTTGTAAAGCTCCATCATCGCCTGCTGCTGCTTCATCTTGTCGTCCTTGTAGAGCTCCTTGATGCGCGTCAGCTCCGGCTGGAGTTTCTTCATCTTGGCCATGGAGGCGTAGGACTTGTTCGACAGCGGGAAGAGAACCAGCTTGATCAGCAGCGTGGCGGCCAGAATGGCCAGGCCGTAATTGCCCAGGAAATTGAAGAGCAGGTGCAGCAGCCAGAACATCGGCTTGGTGATGAAATAGAACCAGCCCCAGTCGATGAGCAGATCGAACTTGCCGATGCCGAATTTCTTTTCGTAGGCGTTGATCAGATTGACCACCTTGGCGCCGGCGAAAATCCGCGCCGCGTTTTGCGCCTTGGCGCCCCGCGCGATGGTCACCCCGTCCTTCGACAGGTAATCGGACTGGAAGATGTCGGTTCCGGCGGCCTTCTGATGGAAGAACCTGCCATGAACCCTTTCCTTCTGGCTGGCGGGGATGACCGCCGCTGCCCAGTATTTGTCGGTGATGCCCAGCCAGCCGCCTTTGGAGTCGGCCTCCTGCGGATCGGCGTCATCCTTCATGAGATCCTTGTATTTGACCTCGAAGAGATCGCCGTCCAGCACGCCGACGAGGCCCTCGTGCAGCACGTAGTAGCCCCGGGTTTTGGGCACGCCGTGGCGCTGCACCCGCGCGTAGGGGAAAAGGGTGACGGGCTTGTCAGATGTGTTCTTCACCGTCTGGGTGACGGTGAACATGTAATCCTTGTCCACCGTGAAGGTGCGGCTGAAGAGGAGCCCCTGGCCATTGTCCCAGGTGATGGTGACGGGCTTTCCGGCGGCCAGTCGCGCACCCTCCGGCGCGCTCCAGACGGTATCGGGGCCGGGAACGGCCGTCTTCGATCCGGCGGCGGGGGCCCAGCCTGTTTCGGCGAAATAGGCGTTCTTCGCGCCCGCCGGAGACAGCAGGGTGATGATGGGGCTCTTCGGATCGACCGTCTCGTGGTATTTTTTCAGCTTCAGGTCATCCAGCCGCCCGCCCTTGAGATTGATGGAGCCGCTCAGGCTTTCGGTATCGATCTTCACCCTGGGGCTTGCGGCGATGACGGCGGCGCGCGGTTTGGCCTTCGTGGCGGGCGCGCCGGGGATGGGCGCGGCGGCGGTGGATGACGCGCCCTGCCCGGCGGGCGCGGCCGGCACGGTATTGGCGGCGTCCTTGCCCGGCAGGGTCTGCGCGGTTTCCTGACCGGCCGGAACGGGCTTCTTCTTCGGGGCGAAGAAATACTGCCAGCCCAGCATGATCACCAGCGACAGGGCGATTGCGAGGATCAGGTTCTTGTTGTCGCCATTCATGGCCGCTCGCCTTTGTTCTGTTTCCTGGATTTCGCGGATTTCGCGCCAGCTCTTTTCGCGCCTCTCGCGCGGGCTAAGTAACCCTCTCCCGCGCGCAGTTTTTCAAGGGCCCTGGCGGTCTGCCGTTTCAGCTGCGAAAAGGGCCCTTGCGCGGTGTCTTCGCGGGCGATGAAAACGTAATCATGGCCCGCGAGCAGCAGATCATCGGGCATCGCCCGCACCGCCTCGCGCATTCTGCGGCGCGCCCTGTTGCGGATCACCGCGTTGCCGATGCGCTTCGTCGCCGTGAAGCCGACGCGCGGCGGGCCGCCGTCACCTCCGCGCTCGCGCATCTGCACCACGATGAGCGGCATGGCCCGGAAAACGCCGCGCGCAGTGGCCAGAAAATCCCCGCGCCTGCGCAGTTTCTCCGGCCCCGCGTCCGGCCCGGCGTTCTTCATGCTCATGCCGGGCAAGGGTCAGCGGCCGCGTCAGGCCGAGAGCTTCTTGCGGCCGCGGGCGCGCCGGGCGCGCAGGATGGCCCGGCCGCTGCGGGTGGCCATGCGGGCGCGGAAGCCATGACGGCGCTTGCGCACGAGCCGGGAAGGCTGAAAGGTCCGTTTCATGTCCGTTTACTCCTGATATCCGTTCATTCGCGTGAAAACACAAGAATACGCGCTTGCCGCCTCTTTCGAAAACCAAAAAAGCGGCAAGACGCTCCGGGCCCGTGGCCCGTCCTTGAAACTGTTGCAGCGGCTTATAGGGGCAAGGCGGGCGCAAGTCAACGAAAGCGGCGGCGAAAATGCGCCCGGGCGGGCATCGTGGTTCACGCTTCATGATGCGGACAAAAAGGCGCCCGTCTCGGCGATGGCCTGCGCCAGCCCCATGCGGCGCACCGGCGCGCCCTCTGGAAAGGCGGTGAGAAAGCGGCTGGCCATGCGCGAATCCAGCATGACGAAGACGCCCCGGTCATCGCCGCGCCGGATCAGCCGCCCGAAGGCCTGACGCAGCCGCAGGCGCACCATCATGTCTGTCCACGCCTGGCCGCCGAAGGCCGCCTTGCGGGCCCGCTCCAGAATGGACGGCACCGGCCAGGGCACCCGCTCCATGACCATCAGCCTGAGCGAATGGCCGGGCACATCCACCCCGTCGCGCACCGCGTCGGTGCCCAGAAGGCAGGCGTTCTTCTGCCAGCGGAAGAGATCGACCAGCGTGCCGGTGTCCATCGGCTCCACATGCTGGGCATAGAGCGCAAGGCCCGCCCGCGCCAGCGGCCCGTTGATGCGCGCCTGCACTGCCTTGAGCCGTGAAATGGCGGTGAACAGCCCCAGCGCCCCGCCCCGGGCGGCGATGAAAAGCTCGCGGTAGGCCGCCGCCAGTTGCTCCATGTCCTGGCGCGCCACGTCGGTGACAATGAAAATCCGCGCGTTCTTCGCGTAATCGAAGGGCGATTTGAATCCGGCCCGTCTGGCCGGCCAGGGCAGGTGCGCCGCGCCGGTGCGCGTCTGGGCGCTTTGCCAGTCATCGGGAGCATCCGGCAGCCGGTCGCGCAGGGTGGCGGAGGTGATGACGGCGGTGTCCGCCGGTGCCAGGGCGCATTCGGCCAGCGGAATGGCGGGATCGATCCAGTGCGCGTGCAATCCGGTGTCGAACTCCTGTCCGAAGGCCCAGGAGATGGAGAACCACTCGGCGAAGCGGCCATCCCCCGGGGCCTCGTCGCGCGCCGCCTCCATCAGCCTGCGCAACATGCCGCGCCAGCCGCCAAGCATCAGCTCGCCCCGGCGGCGCAGGGAGCGCGCCAGTGATTCCAGCCGGTTGCGCTCGGCCGGAGAAAGATCTTTCGCTTCATCGGCCAGCTTGCGCAGCAGCCTGGCCGCCAGCCGCCCCATGACGGCCTGCAAATCCGACAGCGCCGCCTCCAGCCGCTCGCAGGCGTCGTAGAGCGCCTCGCTCATGGGCAGGCAATCGGCCTCGATTTCATTGCCGCCGCGCCGCGCCGGGGCGCGCGCCAGCACATGCGCCCGCGCCTCGGC
>JALUFY010000183.1 GCA_027051995.1 Hyphomicrobiales bacterium | reverse complement strand
CGGATGGTCTGATCCTTGCCGACGATGCCGTAGCGCGCCGCCTGATCGATGACGACGCGCCGGTCGCGCGTGGCGCGCCTGCCGTCGATGAGCACATGCACCGGCCCGGCGTAGCCCGGCGGCAGGGCGGCGCGCGGCTCCTTCGGCGCGTCATGCGCGCGCCCGTCGGTGATCAGAATGGCCCCGGCGAAACGCTCCGGCGGGATGTCGGCCAGGGTCTCGCGCAGCGTTTCCATCAGCTTCGTGCCTTCGCGGCCATCGCCAGGCGGCAGGGTGACGAAACGCGCCTCCGTATCGGGCAGGGCGGAAAGCTGGGCGCGCAGGTTCTCTTGCGCCGCCTTCGCTCGCGCCATGCGCCCGCCCACGGACTGGCTGAGGGATTCGTCTGTGACGACCACCGCGATGTCCTTCAGCGGCTGGCGCTTCTCGCGCTCAAGCTGCGGATTGAGCAGGGCCAGGGCGAGCACGGCTCCTGCCGCCAGCCGCGCCAGGGCGGCGAGCCCGCCTCCGCCCGCCCGGGCCCTGGCGAGGATCAGCGCGGCGGCGGCCAGCGCCAGCGTGGCGATAATCCAGATGGGCAGCAGCGGGGCGAAGGTGAGGGAAAGGGCGGTCATTGTCCCAGCCTCCGCAGAATGGCCGGGATATGCACCTGATCGGCCTTGTAGTTGCCGGTCAGGGCATACATGACGATGTTGATTCCGGTGCGAATGGCGTATTCGCGCTGGCGCTCTCCGCCGGGCACGGCAGGCAGCAGGGGCCGCCCGGCCTCGTTAATGGCCCAGGCCCCGGCCATGCCGTTGCCGGTGATCAGAATGGCGCTGACGCCGTCGGCGTTGCCGGTGGAGAGCTTGCGCCGCTCGCGCCCGGCGGATGTCGCCTCCACCCACAGCGGCGATCCGGCGAAGCGCCCCGGAAAGCTCTTCAGCAGATAGAACGAGCGGGTCAGCACATGGGTCTTCGGCGCGGGCTCCAGCGGCGGAATGTCCAGCCCGGAGAGGATGCGCCGCAGGGCCCGCGCGGCGGCGGTGTTTCCCGCTCCGTTGACGGCCGCCTCGGGGGCGTCCCTGGTATCGAACAGAATGGTGCCGCCATTTTTCAGAAAAGCGTCCAGCTTGGCGATGAGCGGCGGGGAGAGCCTTTTCGCGTCCGCCCGCACCGGCCAGTAGATGAGCGGGAAGAAGGCGATGTCGTCGCGCGCGATGTCCACCGCCATTGGTTCTCCCGGCTCCACGGAGGTGCGCATGGTCAGATAATAGGACAGCCCGGACAGCCCGGCGCGTGACATCGCGTCCGTTTCTTCATCGCCCGTCAGCACATAGGCCAGACGGGTCTTTTCCGTCGCCTTCATGGCGAAGGCCAGGGCATCGTCCTTTTCCCCCGCATGGGCGGCGTGCGGCCAGAAGGGCAGGATCAGCGCCAGGGCCATGAGCGTGGCAGCCGCCCTTGCCGGACGGATGCGGGCGAGGGCCCCCGCCAGAACCAGCATGGCCAGGGCGTCGAGCAAAAAGAGGATGAAGGCGGCGATGAACAGCGGCGGGGCGAAGTCCCTGGCCCGCGCGGCGTCATAGCCATGCACGGAGACGCCCGCCGGCATGGGCGGCAATGGCGCAAGGGGGCTTGAAGCGTTCGTCACGTTGAGCGCCCGCACGGCCCCGGCGCGGGCATACAGCCCCGCCGGATGGTTCGGAGAGGGCCGCGTTCCGGCGAAGTCCGCGGCGCGCACGGGCTCGGCCTCCACCGGCGGCGGCGCGAGATTGCCAAAGCCGTCCAGCGCCCGAAGCGGCGTCCACGGCCCGGACGCGGCGCGCGCGCCTTCCGCCGCCTTGCGCGCCTTGCCGGAGCCCGGCGGGCGGGCGGCGGGGGCCAGATCGAGCAGGCGCGAGAGCATGTCCACGAAGAGGCCGGACATGGGCAAATTCGACCAGTCCGGGCTGGCCGTGGTGTGCACGAGGATGACGAGCCCCGCGCCCGTCCTTTTCGCCGTGACCAGCGGCGTGCCGTCCTCGAGCGCCGCCCAGGTGCGCTCCGCCAGTTCCGGGGCGGGTTCGGCCAGCACCTGACGGGTCACGGTGATGTCCCTGTCGGGTGAAAGTCCGGCGAAGGGCGATTTTTCGCCGAAGGGGGCCAGTCTTTGCGGCTTCTCCCAGCTCAGCGCCGCGCCCAGCTGGCGCCCCCCCGCGCGCAGGCGCACCGGGATCAGATCGTCATGCCCGCCGGCCAGACGCGGCCCGGAGAAACGCAGCAGCACGCCGCCGCGCTTCACCCATCTGGCTATGGCCGCGCGGCGCCTTGCGTCCAGCCGCCCCACGTCGGCCAGGATGAGCATGGACAGGGCGGAGTTCAGCCGCTCATCGAGGGCGGCGAGAGAAGGGATTTCCGCCACCTCCGCCAGCGGCTGGATGGCGCGCAGAATGTAATAGGCGGGCGACAGCAGCGGCTGGCCGCGCCCGCGCGATTCGCCGGAGAACACCAGCACGCTCTTGCGCCGGAAGCGGTCGTCGAACAGCCAGACGGCCCCGGCGTGATGCTGGCCGGAGATGCTCAGCATGGCCGCCTCATTGCGCACCGCCAGCGGCAGGGTGATGACGGCGCGCGCCTCGCGCTTGCCAGGCGCGAAGCCGAAGGAGGCCCCGCCCAGCGGGCGGCCGTTGCGGGCCCGCAGCAGCACGCGCCCGCGCCCCTGTCCGTCCGCCGGTGCGCGCAGGATGCGGACATGCAATCCGCCGTTCTTCAGTCGCGGCGGCAGCACCGCCAGCGGCAGGGCGGCATGCGCCGGGGCGTGAACCGAAAGCGCCCCGCCAAGGGCGGAAAGCCCCGTGGCGAAGTCCTTCGCCGCGCCGTAATCCAGCCCGTCGGAGAGCCAGATGGTATGCGCGGGCTTCAACCGCGCCTTGCGGATGCGCGCCATCAGGGCGGCCCTGTCCGGAGCCAGCGCCCGTGGCTTCAGCAGCGTCAGGCCGGAGCGGATTTTCTCCGCCCGCCTGGCCGCCGGATCAAAGGGCGCGCCGGGCGCCGTGACGGCCAGAATCACCGGGCGGTTTCGCGCCGCCGCCTCGTCCAGCGCCGCCGAAAGCCGGCGGGTGATGCCCGCCCAGTTGCGCGCCGCCGCCCAGCCGTTGTCCAGCACGATTAGCACCGCCCCCTTGCCCGCCGCCGCCCTGTCCGGCGATGGCGGGGCGATGCGCGGCCCGGCCACGGCGAGAATGAGCGCGGCGGCCAGCGACAGGCGCAGCAGGATCAGCCACCAGGGCGTGCGCGCCGCCTCCTGCCTGCGGTTCGTCAGCCCCGCGAGAATGCGGAACGGCGCGAAGCGCACCGTCCTTGGCCTTGGCGGCGTGACGCGCAGCAGCCACCAGATGACGGGCAGCGCCAGCAGCGCCACGAGCGCCTCCGGATGGGCGAAGGACAAATGCGCCAGCGCGTTCATGCGGCCCCTCCGGTGGTGAGAGCGCCGGCGCGCCCGCCGATGCGTTCATGCAGGGCCAGCACGGCCGTTTGCGGCGCGGCGTCCGTGCGGTGGATCTGGAACGTCCAGCCCAGCCGCCGGGCGCTCTGGCGCAGCTCTTCGCGGTGCACTTTCAGCCGTTCGATATAGTCATCGCGCAGCGCCTCGGCCCGCCCGGCGGTAAACGCCGCGTCCGATGCGAAATCCTCGAACCGCGTGCGCCCGGTGAAGGGAAAAGTCTCCTCCGCCGGATCGGTGATCTGCAACAGATGCCCTTGCGCCCCGCGCGCCGCCAGGGCGCGGATGCGCTCGCGCAGGGCCCGCGCGGGGGCAAAGAAATCGCCGATGAGCACGCAGACGGAAAAGCGCGGCAGCTCGGCCGGCGGCGGCAGGGCCTCGCGGCGCGCCGGGGCGGCGGGATCGATCCACCCCGCCAGCCGCTCGATGGCGCGGGCGGTGTGATCGGGGCGGAACGGCGCGCCGATGGGGCAGACGCGCTCACCCGCCCGCGCCAT